>NZ_JBVBZF010000013.1:0-26771 GCF_057447755.1 Fusibacter sp.
CCTCTAAAAATAAGTGGCATTGACACATTTTCAAGCGCTGTCAAGGCCCCCAACAGGTTGTAGGATTGAAAGATAAAGCCAATGTGTTTTTGTCTAAATCCTGCCAATTGTTTTTCATTCAGTTTCTCTATGGCTACTTTCTTGATTTCAATTGAACCCTTGGTTGGCTTCTCCAGCCCTGCCATCATATTCAGAAGTGTCGATTTTCCTGATCCTGATGTTCCTAAAATGCAGCAAATTTCGCCCTTGTGAATTGATAAATTTATCTTATTCAGTGCCACGACTTTTTCCGAACCAATTCTGTAGACCTTTTTCAAATCCTTAACTTCAATGATCAGTTCTCTCATGAACACCTTCCTTTCTTTAATTTTTCTCAAATATTTTTCTTACTCTCAGTGTATCTTAAGTATAAGCAGGTTTCAATCTTTTGAATCCCATTTTGCACCCATGCTAGCATATCTTTTTGTTATGTCTTTCCTGTGAACGTTTGAATGCTTTCACGCCATTTTTCATTAAAATTGCATTAGAACATTAAGGTTCTATATAATTCATTTAAAGCAAAATCACCTATTGAATATAGAACGTATGTTCTGTATAATAAAGATATCTCTTTCCTATATTCCAATTAACCGTTTTATTGATCTTTATATTGATTTTTTTATTAACCGTTTTTAACGAGGAGTTGTATTTAAATGAGAACTATTTTTCACATTGATGTTAATTCGGCCTATCTCTCTTGGGAGGCGGTCTATAGACTTCAACATGGTGCTCAAGTTGATCTTAGGGAAATTCCCGCCGTTGTTGCAGGGAATCCCAAGGCAAGACGCGGCATTATCCTTGCAAAGTCAATTCCTGCTAAAAAATATAACATCCAAACTGGAGAATCGCTACATGCTGCCCTACAGAAGTGCCCCACTTTGGAAATGGTACCGCCAACATATGGCCTCTATATGAAATCCAGTCAGGCCCTCGTTGATCTCTTAAAGATCTATTCACCAAATGTTCAACGATTTTCCATAGATGAATGCTTCATGGAATATACCCATGTAGAGGCCCTTTATGAAAGTCCATATCATCTTGCACTGGAAATCAAGAATCGAATTCGCGATGAACTCGGCTTTACCGTAAATATTGGCATTTCCACAAATAAGCTACTTGCAAAAATCGCCTCTGACTTTTCAAAGCCGGATCAAATTCATACTCTTTATCCCCATGAGCTCGAATCAAAACTTTGGCCACTGCCAGTGGAGGATTTGTTTATGATCGGTCGTTCAACAGCCCCCAAACTCCATACCATGGGAATTTATACAATTGGCGAACTTGCAAATTCAGACGTAGAACTGCTCAAGCATCGTTTTAAAAGTCACGGCCTATTGATCCACCAATACGCAAATGGGATTGAAGACTCCATACTTAGAGATAGTCATTACCCAAAACTCAAAGGCATCGGCAACTCTACCACCATTCCCTTCGATGTCACAGATCGAAAAACAGCTTTTTTATATCTACTTTCATTAACAGAAATGGTCGCTATGAGGCTTAGAGACGCCTCTTTCTTATGCGGCCTTGTATCCGTTAGTATTAAGACGGATTCTTTTAAAGTAAGTTCCCATCAAAAAAAACTTTTTTACTATACAGACCTTACCAACGACATTTATCGCGAGGCCTGCCAATTATTTGATGCCCTATGGGATGGTTGTGCCATAAGACACATTGGCGTTCGCGTGACTGAATTTATACCCAATGTATCCCGCCAGTATTCATTTTGGGAACATAAGAATCACGATGCTCTAAGGGTACTTGACGCCACAATAGACTCATTGAGGGTACGTTTTGGCCCTGAAATCATTGGAAGGGCATCCTTTGCGAATTCATCCATGAAAAGTGTTGCTGGTGGTGTTCCAGATCATGAAGATTACCCCATGATGGCTAGCATGCTCTAGGACGATCAAGCGGCATTCTTTTCCTCTAATTTTTCTTGAAATTTTGATAAAAAAATGACTAGAACATATCTTAATCGACTTGTTCTAGTCATTTTTGCATATGGGCTATTTAGCAACAAACCCTAATATTATTTTCACGCCCTACATCTTAAACAACATCCACTTGCAAGTATCCACTTCATATTTCACTTCAAAGAGGCGTTCTTCTTCCCCAAATTGACTTTGACATCTGAAAAGATACATTATATTTCCTGCAAATTTTTCCTTATCAACAGAAACAACTTGATCTATTACAACCACTTTATATTGTTCGTCTTCATCCAATACTCTAAACTTTATCGGCTTAATAGAGCCGTCTGCCTTAAACCACGCAATCATCTCAATGGGCCTTGCCAAAATTTTCATAATACCTCACACCCCCATTATATGTTCCTATTATAACAGAACATACGTTCGATGTAAAGTTCCTTTATGGTATCTTTTAAAATGTATCGTCTTACCTTAAAGCCATTGAAGCCATTGTGATGCATTAAAATAAAGGGTTAAAATCAAGGCTAAAATACCACAAACTGCACCTAAAAAATAAAATTGGTCTTTCAGTTTATCCTTACGATAGCGCTCAAGTTCATATTCCCAGGCAAATTTTTGCGGAGATGCCATCTCAAACTCTTTGTCATAGGGATATGGCCTTTCATCCCTAAAAGCGGATGATGGCACACTGGTTTCCTTGGTTTTGCCAGTCTCTTTCTTGTTGTTTTGTGCCTCTTTCAAGATCTCTCTTTTTCTCTTCTCAAGTTCAAGTTGTTCCATTAAAGCCTTGTTCATAGATTTATCCTCAATTCACGTTTTTAAAATTGTCTAATCCAACATAATGATATTTGCACTTTCAAAATGATTTAGCTGTTGCTTATGACAAGTTAGCATGATCACTTGACGTTCCCTAGCGATTTCTTCCACAATTCGCCTTGTGGCATCCATTCTCTTGTAATCCCAGCTTGTAAAAACCTCATCTAGGACAAGCGGCAACCTCTCATCACCACTATTTAAACTATCAATCACCGCTAATCTAAAGGCTAAAAAGAGTTGGTGAATTGTCCCCTTGCTAAAGGCCTTTGAAATCGGGAAAATTTCACCATTGATTAAAAACTGGAGTTCAAATTGTCCATCCTGTTCACTGATGAGGACCTCTTGATACTTACCATTTGTCATCCGTCGCATATATTCACTGACTCTTTGTAAGATATCTGGCTGATTTTCTCTTCTAAACTTCTCATCTGCATACTTAACAACCTCTTTGAGCACCATTAATCGATTTCGCTTTTCAACAAGGCTTTCAATCTCATCTTTAAGCAGCAAGAGCTGACTCTCTAATTCATCCATCTGTGTCTCTTCTTTGAGAATTGAGATATCCTTTTCAAGGTTATTCTTTTGAATTGACATCATCTGAGACTCTTGACCTAATTCAGCGATGATTTTACTTAACTCTTCAAGATACATGGGGCTAATCAAAGTTTTTGATTCAAATTGTTCATAAAGGGCAACCTCTTCCTTTGAGAAGGTCAATTCTTCTTCAAAAACCTTAATGCGCTTTAAAAGTTCATTGTTTTCATGATAATTTTTAAACCCCTGCTCAATATCTCCCAAACCTAGGTTAAGAAAATTCATTTCAATTTCAGATAGGCGTGATTCTTTTGATCGTTTTTTGGTTTCAATCGCTTGAAGGCGTTTATTGAGTTCTGATATCTCTCGACTTAATGCTTCCTGCTTTTTTGATTCCTCTTTGAGTTTTTCCAGTTTTAAACTGATCATGTGAACAGAAAGTTTGATATTATTTGAATGTGCTAAAGAGACAAAAGACAATGCATCCTTCAACTCCAACTCAATTTGTTCGATTTCATCTTTTACATTTCTGATATGGTTTTCAAGTTGAGTGCGTTCGAACAAGAGGCCAAGAAGCTGTTCAAGCTTAGAAACAAATGCCAATGAAGTATCCTGCCAAATATACTCGGGCAAGACCATAGGATCAAACAAGGAAATCAAATTTGTTTTTATAGGCTCAAATTCATGTATGGTGCCATTCACTTTACCACCAGCTATAAACCGACTCAAAGCAAAGCCTAAAATTGTCGTGCCCAAAAGTCCCATTACAACTTGGTTTGGGAAGGCTAAAAAACCACCTAGTAAAACAGCCCCTAATCCTAAAAGCAAATAGTCTCCAATCTTCTTTTTGTTATTCACTTGGAGGCTTGGCCGTTTTGAAATTTCCATATATTTATATAATTCTGTTTTGATCTCTAGAGGATTTAATTCTAAAAGCTTAGTTTCGTATTCTGCTTGATATGGAAGATCAAAGATCATTTGGAACTGATAATGAATAAGATCACTCTTCTTGCTTAATTCTGTCATCAAAATCTGAAGTTGACTCTCAAGCTGGTCGAATCTTGTTAAATGACTTTTTGCATATTCAATGCGGTCAGCATTCGCTAATATGGATACTTCCTCATCTTGAAGATCCGAATGCTCATTTTCAAGAATTTTACGCTCGTTTTCAAGCGCTAAAATCTCGTCGTCAAGCTCAAGCACATCCTTTTTTATCATTGTGCATAAGTTATAGGCATTTTCCTCTATGACCTCATGCCATTCAAAATTAATTAATTGTTTTTTTAAAAATGCAATTTTTTCAATTTTTTCTTTAATGGGTAAAAGGTTCTGGATTTCCTTATATTCAAGATCTGCTTCTCGTTTTTGAAGGGCAATTCGAACAAGTTTATCCTCCAACTGCTCAACTTCAATATTTAACTTTGATATTTGATCAAATCGCGCCTCGAGCTCAATCCGTTTCTTAAGCAAAGTTCGCATTTCGGATTGCTTTTGATTAATTAAGGGGTTTCCCCGTCGATCTCTTCGCCAAATCCCGTTAATCTCACGTTCTAGCTCTGCCACAATATCACTTGACTTTCGGAGATAGTCCATGCCATAATTGAAAATCAAATTTTCTTGAATGGTTTCCCATGTTTGGTCTTCAATATTAGAGAGATGGTCGGATGTGATGTGAAAAACGGAGGTATAGAGGGCCTCACTCACATTCGAGGTCACACTCAAAGCATCGTTTCGACTTGTTTCAACGCTATTTTTAGTCAAATTCGTAAGTGTGGTCTTTGGCGAGCTCATGAGTTTACGATTAATCAAATAAGCATGACCTTCCATTTCAAAAGAAACTGAGAAATCCAGTTCATTCGATGTCCAATTGACATAGGGATGTCGCTCCTTAGATTGTGGTGAAATACCATATAAAAACGTCAGAATACTGCTAAAAACTGTAGATTTACCAGCTTCATTTTCACCATAAATCAAGTTTGTTCCTTGACTTAGAGTAATCTCCTTATTCTCCAGTTTGCCATATGCTTTATAATTAATTTTATTTATAATCATAATTTTCCTCTTACAAAACAATCAATTAAATCTTCATCAATTTCACTAAAAAGTCTTTTAATTTCCTTGATCTTTTCAGCTTCAGAAAATGTTGCTTTAAAAATCGGAAGTGCCATAAGTCTTTCCATTAAATCCGTATGCTCTTCTGGGTTTTCCAGTAAATTTAATGCTTCTGAAAGGACTGTTTTCTCGCTCAACAAAAATTGCTTGTCCACAAGAACACTCACAGACAGTAGTTTTAGGTCCATTCCAAGAAGACCAATTCGTCTTTTGACAACCGCACTCAAATAAGTCAGATTTTCGGCATCCTTCAGTGCATGTGCTAAAGGCGTTCGACCTTCAAGATTGACCCTCAAAATTAGGCGATTAGAGCTTCTATTAATATCCGAAATTTGGTCTGATACAAACGAAACCAATTCCGTTTCAAGCTCAGAAAGTGTGGTAATTGCCTCCGTAAGTTCAAAATCAAATGCTTCCCACTGAATTTCATTAAATATTTTTGGCGTCACTTCAATAGAGTCCTTAGAAAGGGCAATTAAAAGACCACCCTTATCCCCAATTTCTTTATAATTCAGCCCTTGTAAATTGCCTGAATAAGCCACACGTTCTGATAAAAATTGCTGTATATGAATATGCCCAAGCGCAAAATAATCATATCTCAAGGCTTCAATATCCTCTAAGGAAGTGGCCATATACTCTTCCTTAACACCAACGGAAAAGGCAGACGGTACACTGGCATGACCGATGCCAAGCCATATATGATCATTATTCTTTCGCGGAAATTGATGAATCAAATTGCGTTTCTCATTTTTTGATTTATGTCCACAACCCACAACGTCTAATATTTCACCAGAACGCATTGTAAGTTGTAAATGCTTTATTTCATCACTATCAAAGTAATGAAAATAAGGTTCCTCTGAAATTTTCTTCATAAAGGATGACGTATTCATTGGGTCATGATTTCCCGTTGTATAAAACAAATGCTTTTCAGCACGAAATAATTGGTCAAATGAATTTAAAATCACTTGTTCAAGCTTAAATGGAATCTTATCATTGTCTAAAAAATCACCAGCGATTACAAGACCGTCTAAGTCCTCTTCAATCACATAATTGACTGCCCTTTCAAAAGACTTAACAAGGCCCTCCTTCAATTGTTCTCTAACAACATTTTCCTTGCTGGCAAATCCTGTATTTAAATGCAAATCCGAAATATGAAGTAATCGAATCATGTTAAACCTCTCATTTTTTATCTATACTACGATTATAGTTCAATTCCAGTGAACACGCTATAAAATTTAAGATATCAAAGAATATTTAGTGCTTTTTTATCATTTTTATACTACATCTTGAGTATTTCCTATATTTTTATTGAAATCTTGTTGTTGTATAGCCACATTATATTATATAATAAACTAAAGTTTACAATATTGGGGGCAAACCTATGAATCTATCGAATTTTAGAGTAGAAAAATTGATTCAAGAAGATTCATTCCAGCGATTTTCCACAGGCTATCTCAACAATGAGTCTGCTGAAATAAATCTTATTTCCATTAAAAATCCTGCGAGTATATTAACCACCACGCGACTCTTAATTGCAGATCACTTATATAACGTACTAAAGGTCTTTGAAGATCAAAATGAACTTCATATCGTTTTAAAGCAACCTGATGGTCTACCACTTGAAACATATCTCAAGCAGCCGGTCGAGTCATATGATCAAAGAATCTATTTGGGATTGAGCTTGCTAAAGGCACTAAACAAATACGATACGTTTTCAAACGCCATAAAGTACCAACTGCTTGATGATAATCAACTTTTAATTCATGACGATGTCATCTGTTTTAGAGAATTAATTGACTACACAACCATTACACATCATAGTTTCAAGGATGTCATCTTTAAAATAGCCCGTTTACTAGAACGCATCATCAAGCCTCAAACTGAAATTCATCAACAATTTGTAGACAATCTACTCATTGGCAATCATCACTACTACACATTATCCGATCTTTTACAGGACTATAAAAATATTTTCATTTACGAAAAACCAGAAAGTCTTGCTAAAATAACACATGATTATCACATCATACTCACACAGAATGATCAAGGCAGTTCTCTTTCAAAACATTCTGAAGCGATTGTGAACCCCATAAATGAGTCATCACCGTCTCAACCGGTGTCAGACACTGACTTGTACGAGAATATTATCGATGACCACGATGCCGCATCTAAGCGCCTTGATGATGAGGTCGATTTAAGCTCCGCCCCAGATGAAGCTCTAGATACTGGTTTACAGTTAGGAGCTGAGTCAGATGTAAGTAATTTATCAGATAACCTTTTCGATGAAAATGATACACTAACCCCTTTTGATGTTCTTTCAAGCAAAGAAGATCCATTTGCTGAAAGCGAACTACTCCGGAGTGAACTTTCTAAGTTGCTCTTTACCGAAGAGGTTACCATAACCACCGACACAAGAAAAATACCTACCGTTGATGATATGGATGCCACCTTTGCCGAAGTGAGACGTGCACATAAAAACAATACTATTCCAGATGTCACAAAATCAACACCCAAGTACCCAGATTGGGATGATGACCATCTTGTAACTGAAAGTGATACACTGCTTGAAGATATTTTCACAGAAGATGATTTGAAGCCCTTCAACTGGCACAAGGTAGTCTTTCCGTTAGTTACAACCCTTGCACTCTTATTAATTGTCTTTTTTGCATCCAAATTCTTCTGGACTGATCATACGGATTTAAAGGCCAGCTATAAAATTACATTCCTTGAAGACAATCGCGTTGCATTTGTCAACACAAGCCCTGACCTCAAGAACGTGGATCTTTGCGAGTGGACTGTCTATTACGACGATCAACTTATTGAGACCTATGAATCTGAAAATTTCTATCCTGTATTTGATACAGAAGGCAAGTATGCCATTGTTTTGCGCATTATGGATAAAGAAGGAAACTGGAGCAAGGCATTTAAAAAGGACTATGTCTACACTTCAGAGTCATCCGACGCTGTGAACAATTAGATTTAATTATTTTAAAGGCTTGATCATACTTGTGTTTTCACATCTCTGATCAAGTTTTTATTTTGCCCTTCAGCAATCCTTTTTAAAACATTAAAAATAACCTAAAAATATATGAGAGGTATGACAAATGAAGCGTTTATCTGCTACTATGAGAAAAACAATAGAGACCTATGGCCTAATTACAGACGGCGACCGCGTTGCCCTTGGCCTCTCTGGCGGCAAAGACAGCATGGCCCTCCTATTCCTTTTAAAAAAATATCAGCAATTTAGTCCCTTTAAGTTCCATCTGGAGGCACTCACAGTCGATATGGGATTTAATAACTTTGACTTGGAGGCAGCCACAAACTTTTGCAAATCAATTGATGTACCCTATACCATCATTAAAACAGATATTGCCAAGGTTGTCTTTGAAATTCGTGACGAAAAAAATCCATGTGCACTCTGTGCTAAAATGCGTCGCGGTGCGCTTGCACAAACCATGAACGAGAAAAATTTAAACCTATTAGCGCTTGGACACCATGCTGATGATGCCCTATCAACACTCTTTCTAAACATGCTTTACACCGGAAAAATGAACACATTAGAATATAAATCTCATCTATCTCGAGCTGACATCCATGTGATTAGGCCTTTTTTAGACGCTTCTGAGTCACAAGTAATTGGTACTATCCGTAAATCCAACATCCCTGTTTTGAAAAGTCCTTGCCCTATGGACAAGCATACCAAGCGTGAAGATGTGGCTAACATGCTTAAATCCATCTACAAGGAAATCCCCAACAGCCGTAAGAACCTCTTAACAGCAATGCGTAATGAAGAACAATGCAATTTGTTTATCAATAAAACCATCAAAAAATAAAAGCACTTCTCCATTTTCATCCTCTAGAGAAGTGCTTTTAAATAGATTCTTCAATTGTCATTTCTGGTGGTCTCACCCTTTCTTGTTCTTAATATTGGGTTTCCAATTGTTGTTTTCATATTGATATATGATCAATAGAGCAATTCACTACTACGAGTTAACTACTTTCTTGGGCTTTAATGGTCCTCCCTTCCTCTTCTAAGCCATCCATTCATACTTTAAAATCTTTGTGATTTCATACATTGGCTTGATTTCCGTTAGGTTAACGTAACTTACGTTATCCACTAAAACCATATCTTTTAAAACTACAAAAGATACATTGAGTTAATACTTCCCGTTATTTTCCTGGCGGTCTCACCCTTTCCTATCAAAACGTTCGGTTGACTCATTAACAACAATTTCTTTTAACTAACTAAACTAGTTTTGTTAGTCTTATTATACCACATTGTACAAAAAAGAAAACATGTTTTTTAATTTTTTTTAATATTTTCTTCAATCAGCGCCACCAGCGTGTTTACATAACTTGATATTTTTTCTTCAATCCTATGGGCTTTTTCGATCTCTCCGGGGTTATTCGCAAGTGCCATAATAGAGAAGTCAGATGGCAGCCTAAAGCCCTTGTTAATATTCAAGGCCCCGATTAACTGTCTTGCCACCGAATCGCTTCCAGAATTGCCAGAGACAATCACGCTGAGTAGATATTTGTCTTGAAAACCCATGTTCCTGTAAAGCGCTGTCAAGCGATTAATAACCGCCATAAGCTTGGCTGATATCGAATCGTTGTAATTGGGACATATCCAAACAACAAAATCAGCCTTTTCAAGTTTAGGATAGAGGTCCTCCACCACAAAACCACCATAAAAACAGCTTTTCTCACGTGCATAGTACATACAGGTCTCGAAGCTACATCCGTAGCAATCAGATATTTTCCCCTCCTCAACATGAAGCGTATCAATACTTAATCGAGGCTGAGCAAACTGCGTGTTGTAGTTTTCAAGTTTCATTGCGATTCTATCCCAGAGCATTAAAGTGTTTGAAATTTCTTTATAGCCCGCATGAAGGACCAAAACGTTGAGTTCGTCCTTATTAAGAGGCTCGTAAGCGTGTAATCTCTTGATTAAATGATCCATCTGTTCAAAACAAATTCTCTCAAGTGGCTTTTGATCAATAATTTGCCATGTTTTAAAGTTTTGATACCCCTCTATGATTTCAACGAGAGGGTGCCCTATAAAGGCTCCTCCCATCTTGTTGATTAAATAAACACATTTTTTGGCGAAGCTCTTCGTAAAGTCTTCACTATGTGATTTGACAATCAAGGCAAAGACTTTTTTAGAAAAAAGTGTCTGATGACCTTCTAAATGCTTTTTCATTTCAGTTCTGACCAAAAGATCAAAGGCTTCGTTTTCTCCGATTTCATCCAATTCAATAATCAACAAGTGCTTGTAATCATCCTTTGAATCCGTTTGGCTAACCAACCCTTCACAAAAGCTAACAATGGGTTTCATTCGTTTTGAAAAGTTTAAGATTTTAATGCCTGCCATAGAGACTCCAACCTTTCATAAGAATTCGTAATGCGTATTTTTAATTTTTCATCAAGTAAATTCTGCTCATATTCAATACCCGCAATAGTCTGTCTGTTTAAGGCACCAAAGAAAGTTGTTCCCATGCAAGTTGCACTGTAGTGCCAATTACCGGAAATTGCGTCCAATATTGATTTTGCGCCTGAAGAGATTGCAGGTGCAATGTAGGGCTTAAAGCCTTCCTCTCTTACATCTAAATTCGCATGAATGACTTTTTCTGTAAGCTCAAGAGAGGCTTGATGGTTATATTTTGTGATATGGTCTACACAAATTAGGTCTTTTCCATGAGGACCAAAAACGCGTCCATTTGATGCATATTCAAGGCCTAATTTTTTAGCATAATAAAAACTTCTACCATGCATAACGCCAAGGCCAAAGCCTCTAATGCGTTCAGCTGAGATGCCAAGACCATCGAAGTCACCCTTGTCATTTCTATTTGATGCTTCAAAAACACTGCGACACAATAAATCAACAGGATCGGAAACGACACAGAAAAGACCCTTGAAACCATATTCTCTCGCCATCTTCGCATAAATTTCTATAATTTTTGAATTTTCTTCAAATTGAATCATACGGACATCCGCAACTGCCTCACCAACTTTGGGTACATATTTTGAGGCGCAAAAAACGAATACATCACAGTGAAACAGATCATCCATAGTCAACGTTTCAACCTTGAGCTCCTGATTGACAATTATTTGATTCAGCTCCATCTCATAACGACGTCTTTGATGTTCATTGATATCAAAAACACCAAGTGTATGAATTGCATCACCACCAAGGAGTTTCAATCCAATGGCAAGTGTGCTGCCCACATCGCCCAGTCCAAGAAGATGTATTCTCTTCTTACCACTGTTTAGAGCAGTTACCTCTGAAATAAAACTTTTAAAGCTTATGATCACTTGATCCTGATTTTCAGTTTCAAGTTGCTCTAACCAGGCATTGATATTGAGCCCGCTAAGGAGCTCACGATCTGATAAAATCTCAAGTTCCTCAGGAATTTGATTCTTTTGAGGGTTCATAAGCCAGTCTATTGACTCATATGCTTCAAGAGTACTAAAAGAAGGCGTTATTTTAAAAAATTGCTTTCCTCTATAATTGGGCTTATTAAAAATCAAAAATGTTCTTTTGAAATGATTCAAGCTCTCTATTTTAAAAGGTTCCAGTTTAACGATAATCTCATTCGAAACAAGCTGCTGTTCCTCAATTTTATAATAAAACATCCTTCACCTCTACTATTGTATTTTACAAGTAAAACGATTTTAACTTTCTAAGCTGCTCTAAGTCATCCCATAGATATTCAGATGGTCTAATGTTATTAGAATAAAATATATTCTTCCCTTTATCTGGATACCTTGGTGTGTTCAGTACTTCACCCAATCGATCAATTGTCAAAAGCCTGTCATTTTGACTTTCATAAGCGAGTTCAACGGCACTCATAATGTCAATGGCATTTAAGAGTGCTACTTCAGACAGATTATATACGGCTGTCTTTGAAGCCCCTACGATATAATTAGCTGACGAATAAGGCAATATAAGATTGACAGAGTTTATCAAGTTACTCTCTGGAATATTGCCTCTCCAAATTGCATCACCGTCAATAAAGGGATAGAGCTTACTCTCGTAAAACCAAACTTTAATTTTAGGAATGAAATAAGCCGCATCAACGTTTATATTCATCCTTTCAGCAATCTCCTTACCACTACCCGACATAATGCCCACAATGAATTTTTGGATATTAACGTCTTCATTTCTAAAATGGGGCTGTAGGGCTTTAATTCGATACCCCTTATTGAGTAAGTCGTCCACTAAAATCACAGGTCTATTAAAGGATTTAATCATTTTAATTTGGTTGGCTATATCCAAATAGAAGGGATATTCCATAATGCGGTGTTCTGTTAAATCCGTCGAAAAGTACTTTTCTGCATGAAGTGTTTTCGTAACCGTGTTTGGCAGTATCCAACGCTTGAAAATGGCACCAAAAGGCACACACATCGCTTCTCCCACTTGTTTTGGCACAAGTGGCGTGGTTGGCATATTGTTTTCATCACATACTTTTTTGATCAAGGTCTCGTAAATCATCGCACGATCGAAGTTAAGAACCAGATTTCCAGGATAAAGCTCTGTTAAAGCCTTTTGGAGTCTCAATCTTGTTCGATTCATAACTTGTACAACCTCAGGCATGTGCTTATAAGGGTCTTTGAACATAGAATGAATATCCAAATTGACTGTACACGGTGACGACATGTTGACAGCATAAACCATCTCATTCGTTTTGGCTGAGGAAATATTTACAAAGCCTTGATTGGTCAATATCTCAATAACTTCCTTGCTGATTTGATGTCTAATGGACTCCTTGTAAACACAGTAGGTATAATCCCTTGAAAGCGCATTTGCAAGTGTCTCTGTCATCATTATCTGTTCAAGATTTTTAATTTCACAATTCTTTTTCTTGACGATGCTGTCAATGACAATTATTCTCCCCACAGACTCGTCTCTGATATATTTTATGATGGAAGGGTCAGTAAACTCATTGTGAATACTTGTCGCCCTTAACCAGTGAAATAGTGAATAGGCCACAATCTCATTGTTTTTTTCAAGGCTACGTAAAATAAGCATCCTAAAATTAAGCATTCCAGAAATATCCTTAAGCTTTTGATAAGCCTCTGGAAATTCAATGCCCGATATACTAGCAAGAGCTTCAATCAAGGTCAAGTTTGGTTCTTCAATCAGTTCGAGCACCAAAGACTTTGTCGTCATGACACTCTTATACATTGGCTCTCTTTGATAGAGGCCCTTTTCATAAATATAATTTTGCGCAAGTGGGTCTATCAGAGAAGAAATATCGCGTTTTTCGTCTATATAGTCTCTGATTAGTGTCGAACTAATACTCTCATACTCTTTTGGCAAAAGTACTTTGATGGTGTTCGGATGAAGCTTGCTGATTTTTTCATTGAGCTTGTCATTTTCTTCTGGTGGTAGTTCAAGCCCCCCTCGCTCGTAAATCAAATGTGGTATTTCAAATATTTTACTGATCTTACCATCCCTATAAGCCGAGGCATTCATTACGACATCACTGCCTACAACCAAGTAAATTTCAGAGTCTGGGAAAAGCGAAACGAGTTTGCCGAGATCTTCATTGTTTGCAATATTTATTGAAATATCTCTTGGAAATGGATATATATCAATTTCACTCGCAACAGAACGTTTTATGATATTACGTCGAATAAGATTCGGTTGAGTCCTTTTGGACCAAGAAAACTCATCCACATAAAGCAGAACTTCAAAGCCCTTCTCCTTGATATCCATGGCAATTTGCTTGTGACTCAAGGTAAATGGATCAAAGGCTCCCGGGAAAAAGGCAATCTTTTTATTGGGTTTAAGCTTGATATCACCGTGTTCATGTTGAAACTCAGAAATGAACTGATAAATATATTTCAGACATGCTGAATTGTTGAAAAATATCAGATCTAAATCTTCATCCGTGTTCACCATAAGCGACATGATCTTCTTTATAATTAACTTATAAAGGAACTCGCGTTTTCTTAAGCTTAGGGATTGATCTTGGAAAATATCCTTTGCAATAACGCTAAAGGCCATTTGATTAACATGACTTGATGAGTGAACGAAGCCAGTAAACAAGATGCCATACATTCTCAAAACACGTCTATTATGCCCGTCCATTTCTTCTTTAAAGGCATATTTATAATCTGCATATTTGGTAATTGCCACCCCTATTGTTTTTTCAATAAGGGAAATAAGCCCTGCATTTGAAGTGCTCATTTTCTTTTCAAAGCTTTCCAATATTTCATCTAACTCTTTAGGCTTGATGTGAAGCAGGATCTTGCCAAGATATGGCGGAATATATTTTGTGAACTCATAACTTTCCATTTCAAGTGCTCTGATGAGCTCCACGGCAATATCATTTTTCTGTTCGTAGTTAAGATGTGAAATCAACTCCAAAAGCATTCTTCCAGCTGTATTACGAACAGATTCAAGGGCACTTACCTTAAGGAGATTACAAAGGTGCATCGCCATATAGAAGCAATTGTCATAATCATATAAAAGCGTATTTCTAATAAGGAGCTCAATTTGAAATCGTTTTGCAATATCAAGTGTAGCAGATTTTAAATTGCTTAAGAAAATATTGGAGGTATATTGAAGATCTTCAAGACAAATCTCTTTCAATCGTTCAATTTGAGCCTCGTCAAGCGATAGGTGCTCTCCGAGTTTTAACCTCGCATAATTTTCAGCTGGATTATCCACCGGTTGAAGTGGCGCTTTAAAGATTCGATATACACCACAGGCCTCAAGCAAGTCAGCACTCGCATATGAAATTAAAGTATAAATCAGATTAAAGGCTCTTAATCTCAACTTATAATCGTCACTTGTCAAAAGACTTGATACAAACAACAATATTGAAGATTTTTGAGTTTCATCAAATTCTTTGAATGGCAAGATACGCGCTGCCTTAATCAAATAAAACCTAATCTTTTCATCATTTTCAAAGGTCTTGAAATAATCTACAATTAATTCGATGCTCTTTACTCGACTTGCAGGCACTTTTAAGTGCTTGAAATAAGAATCAATCATGTCTCGTAAACTATAGCTGATATATTTTTTGTGTCGATCGATAATTTGATTTTCAGGGAGCAAGAACTTTTCTACATAAATATCAAAGAGTTTAACAGTATCAATTTCAGATTCTGCAATAACTGCACTTTGGGGAATTTCTTTCCTAATTTCCTCATCATATGATGCAATAATTGTACCTATAAGCTCCGCACATTGTTTACGGATATCTTCTTCAGGCAAAATTAGTTTCTCGTATAAAAAGTTGATCATGATTTGCTTTTGCTTCTGAGTTAAATAGTTGTAATACTCTTCGAGAATAGAGATGTACCCTCTTAGACTCGTCATATCCCGACTGTTTCTCACGGGCTCTAAAAGTTTGTTCAAAGAAGCTTCATCACGGAGCCTATATAAGAGATTGATATTGTGCTCAATTGATGAGTGAATGACATTATCCGTAATTTCTTCACCTTGCATCAAAGAAAAATATTTTCTCTGATTAACACAGCCTGGTTTTAAGAGCTCATCGACATCTGGATCCACTTGTACGCCAAGGTCAATAAGGAAGTGTTCAAAATCTCTTAATTTGCGATAAACTTTGCGGTATCGATTTTCTTTAGCAGAATCCACATTGTCGAGTTTGTTCAAAATCACATCAAAAGATTCTTTGAGATTAAAGTACATCATCACTGATTTGCCTTCAATGCGCTCCGCTTTTACCCTAAAATCACTATAAATAAGAATTAAGGACTCGATTGGGAGGGCTTCAAGTTCTAAATCCCAAGTCGAATGGTTGATGGCAACATTTCTGATATAGACGATATCTCTCTTCTCAAACCACTCACCAGTATAAAAATAGTGGAAGTAGGCCACACGTTTCATTTCGTCTTGCTTACAACCAAATTTACCAATATCATGTCCCGCTGCAGCACCAGAAACACGACCAAGGTCAATTGGAAATCCTGCATATTTTAGCTGTCTTGCTATGCGCATTGCCAAATGATGAACACCACAAATATGGTCAAGGGTTGTATAACCTATTACCTCTTGGTTAAGCTTCATCATTTCGTACACATACTCGTTATTAAAGTGTTTTCTAAACGCTAAAAACTCTTTAGGGTCTTCAAGCTCAAGCACTTCAGCTTCTGTCAGCAGGTCAATGGCATATTTACTCTGCCAAGTCCCATCGCTTGACCTTCTTTGATATCCACTTACGACTTTGAGCACTTTAAGATACAACTCAGAAATACGATTATAGGACGCTGTTAGTTTAAAGGGCACCGCATCGGGAAATGAAAAACTAAGCGCATAATAATAGAAGTACTCAAGCCAATTTTCAGGCGGTACACCATAGAAAGAGCGCTCAATTAAGGGCTCAATCATATCAAAGACAACTTTAGAGTGAAACTGCTCATTTTCAATGATTTCATGGACCATTTGATTAAAATGGTCTCCAAGGAGAAACTCATCAATAAGTTTTCTTTCAAAATTATATTTTTTCAAAAAAGAACGGTTTAATATTTCCTTTTCGATCTCTTCTACAAATTGTTCCATTCTGTTAAGCATCACATCACCTCACACGGACTGTATTAATTCTATTATCCCACAATCCAAAGGGCTTTACAATTGCCAGTTGACTGCAAACAGATTAAAGAAAACCGCCCAAAATGCCGATAATATCAACAGAGGAGGTGACAAGTTATGTCTCAAATATTAAAAAGCAACCAAATATATAACTCAAAAAACATAGCGCCAAACAAAATAAAATCGACTTACAAAACTTCTACTGTCACCATGCTCTTGCCTAAGGGCGAATCACACAATACACCTCACAAAAGCTCGAACAATGAAAGTGTTTTAGTGGATTACTTCTATGAGAAAATTCATAACTTAAAGGCCTCGTATCAAAGGCTCACCGATCAAGAGACAGCGAAACAATATTATAAGTCCCACAAACAAGAAGTGCTTTCCGGTGGTAAAAACCTTGTAAGAGCCATCAACCAATTGCTTGCAGACTCAAAAGATGTTGATGCCCATTACGGCACACACTTTAATTTCTTGGTAGTAGCCATTTTACACGACTATGAAGCTCAACTTAAGCATGTTGGCGTTTATTATCATAGTAATCAAGTTCACTTTGATAAAAAGCAATTTGTAGACACTTTCTGTAACGATGTTACCTCATTGGGTTTCTTATATAAATCCAATGGTTTGGTTGATCAGTTAATTAAAATCAACTATAAACTCCTATCGATCGGTAAAAACGACGAGATTGAAGGGCAAATTATAGATTATCGCGCTTAAATTTAGTATAATAAAAAAGGAAACCAAACAGGACGATAAAAAGGGGTACAATTATGGGAAAAAAAGCATCATTTGACATGTTTGAAATTAAAGAGCGACTTAACGAAGCAAAATACCAAGAAGACAAGGCAAAAGGCTTTAAGATCACTAGTGGTGAAAAGGCTGTTCATATTGTTGTTGCGATTATCGCATTTTCAATTTTTGTATCATTTGTGTTTTCATATGACATGGTGCCGGTCCAAAGATATGGCATTATTGCACTACTCTTTGCTGTACTCGTTTGGCGTATCTACAAGGTCTTAAAAATGACAACGCGTCCATATTAACGAAGGCTAAAAACAAATAGTATAGACAGAAAAATGCAGCGTTCTCATAAACGCTGCATTTTTTAATTTAACAAATGATTTTATTTAATTTCAATTCTATGTCTTTCTGCTTTATTCTCAATTTTAGGTGCTGTTATTGTAAGAATACCATTTTCTAATGAAGCTTGGATACCGTCATAGTTGACATTTCTTAAATAAACACCCCTTTGCATTTGACTCACAGTTCTTTCGCGATGAATATAGCGATCGTTTTCATCATTCTTTTCGTTCACTTGGCTTGTGCAAATGTACAATTTGGAATCATGGTATTCAATCTTGATCTGGTCCTTGGAGATTCCTGGCAACTCCGCTTCTACAGTATACGCTTCCTCATTTTCTTTGACATCAATTTTAAAGCCATCATTTTTAAGACGATTCATCATAGGAAAGCTGTCATTTAAGAAATCTTCAAAAAAATCATACACAGTGTCCATTTCTCTTCTTTGTGGTACTAATGGTTTTAAGCTCAACATAATGATCCCTCCTTAAAATATTTTTATCAGCACTCTCGTTCGTCGAGTGCTTATCTACACTTATAATATACCCCTTGTATGGGAAATAGTCAATGTGTTTCATGGTTTTTTTACAAGTATTCATATTTTTTTCACAATTTATTTATTACTGATAACCTTTGTATTTCAACATTCAACACCATTGAACTCTATTTGCCTATTTTCACCATAAACTCATTTAACGCCAAAACCGTGCTATGCTGTTATGGTTCTCACCTAATCGCTTTTGAACATCTTTGCTCAAAGAACTAATGATATAAAACAACATTTGAGCCATCATCGATGTCTCAAACTAATTTTCGCTAACGCTGTTTGAGGCCCAACATTCCTCATCACAGCTTTTGGCTCAAATTTTGTTGTATATAATAAAACTCGCATCCAATGCAAGAATGCGAGTTAAAATGAGATAAGATTTAATTAGATGACTTCGAGGTAACTTTTTTGTTAGGTGTTAAGCCGTCAATTTTATAATTTTTAATAATAACTTCACCTGGGTTAATGCCAGATTCAATTGATATCTCAGAATCTGTATCTATTCCAGTTTCGATTTTTAACTGAATGGCTTTACCATCTCTTATGGCATATACATATGAACCATCTTCAATTTTAAAAATAGAAGTCTTTGGCACTGCAAGTGCTTCATCTTTAAACTCGGATATAAACTTTGTTTTTACTTCGTATCCTGCTTTTACGACCTTGGAAAGTTCATTGGATCGAATCAACACTTTCATTCTTTGCTCAACTAATCCCAATGATGATATTTTTTCTTCTGCTGATTTTGATATAAATTGAATTTCACCTTTGAATTCATGATCAAGACCATTTTGTTTGAGGATCAATAAGACTTCATCTTTTACTTTTAAGGTTGATACATCATCGGTTAAAACATATGCTTCAACCAAGTAATTTTCAGGATCAATAATTTTTCCAATTTGAAGTTGCGGTGAAACGAATTCTCCAATTTTTACATTAAACTCTGTCAATATACCATCTGCATTTGCATAAATATTGGTATCCTTTAATTGAAGTTCAAGTGCATCATATTGTGATTGCAATGCCATTAACGTCCCACTAGATTCTGCAATACTTTTATACTGGGCATTTAAGCTGCTTAAACCACTTTGAATTTGCTGATATGTGGAATTTGCTGTTTCATATGCCTGTTTGCTTGCTTTCCAATCGTTTTCACTAAGTGATCCCTGTTCATATAATGCAGTCATTTGATCAAAAGTGTCCTTGGCAAAGTCTCTTTGTGATTTCATTTCACTTACCTGAATCGACTGGCTATGAATCTGATTCTTTAATTGCACTAGAGAGCTGCTCTTTTCTTCATCATATGCTTTAATTTGCGCTGATAGTACGGCTAACTGTTTTTCAAGCCCTTCAGAATCAAGCTTTAATATTAAATCACCCTTTATAACCGCATCTCCGTTCGCCTTGACAATTTCCATGATCTGCCCACTTGTTTTGGGTGTTATAAGCACTTCTTTTTCAGAAATTACTTTCCCATTCTCTTCTACATAATCCACTAAATTGTTGGCTTCAATCGTTATCGTTTCAACCTCTAAAGGTTTTAACCTTGAATAAATGATATTCGCCAAACTTATGACAATTACTAGCCCAATAATTATATTTCTAACCGACTTTTTCATAATAGCCTCCCCTGTTATTCTCTTTCTTTAAGGACTTCTACAATATTAAGACGTTTGATTTTTCGCTTAACATTTATTTGAGATAAAATGATAAATAATGCTGTTCCCAATATTGATAAGACGATTGCATTATCCCCTACGATTGCTGGGAATGAATAGGCATCTGTTTGATACGTCATTGCCATTGCATTCATCATTGCATAGGATACTGGAATTCCAAAGGCTATTGATAGCGTCCCTAATAACCATTGTTCAAAAGACACAATCTGTAATACCTCATCAACAGTCATCCCGAGCACTCGTAAGGATGCAAGCTCTCTTTGTCTTTCGGACAAGGAAATAACACTTGAGTTATAGACAATTGCAAATCCAACAATTATTGAAATAATTGCCATTATATAATTCATAAAGCCATAACTATCAAGTAAATCTTTAAATTTTTGAAGTGTCTGAGCCTGAACTTCTACGACGCCCACAACTGGAGACTCATCTAATTTCTTCTTGATTGATTCCTGCTTGGATTCATCAATATTTAAATACGCAGTGGTTGCCAAGTCCTTCAGACCTGTTTTTTCTTCTAGATAGGACACATTTGCATAACCATTTGATCCGATATACTGGGGAATTATCCCGACTAATTCCATTAGAATATAATCATCGGATATTGGACTTTCTATCCGTAATATGTCGCCAACTTCAACATGAAGCATGGTGGAAAGATTCTCTGACAAGTAAATACCAGGCTGACTTAAGTCAACTACATTTTTAGCCTTATCCAAAACGCGATATAACTTGGTCTCTTCTGACAGACCAATGACAACAGTCGTCTTTTCATACTGACCATTTTTAATCTGTACAGGCAACTCAATCAATGGTTCTGCGTATTCTACCCCCTCTATATTGTAAAGTTGATTAATCATTTCTTCTGCAGGCTGAACATTTAAAAAGCTGACTTTCATTTCATAAAGCTGAACCTCATTGAACTGATCAAACATCATCACATCGACTAAGTCGTTATATGACCAAGCTACGACCATAATACTAAATGCAAAGATCAATCCCAAAACGGTAAATGCACTTCTGCCTTTGCTTCTGCTGATATTCCTAACAGCCATTCTGCCTTGCATTGTTAGACTTTCCCAAATGAGTTTTATCTTTTCAATATGGCTCCGTTTAACACCCTTTGGTGCTTCAGGACTCATAGCCATAGAAGGCGTTAGTTTTAATATTTTTTTAGTGCCTTGGAAACCTGCAAATGTACTGAAAAAAAGTGAAATTAAAATACCATAGGCAACATATTTATAGGTATACTCGTTCTTTAGGGTTGGAAAGTTGAAAAAAGTCTTATACATTTCTGTAAAGGATATGGAGAGTTGCGTCCCTAATATGCCGCCTACAATACCACCCAGTAAGCCAATGGTCGTAGCATAACCCAAATAATGAAGCATAATCTGATAATTTCGGTATCCCATCGCCTTTAAAATACCAATTTGTCCCCTTTGCATCTCGGTTAAACGCTTAAGCATGATATACAGAATAAAGCTCGAAATGCTTAAAAATAAAATTGGCGTACTCTTCGATTGTCCAACCAACTGTTCAAGTTCACTGGACAACATAAAATTACTGGTTTGGTCTTTTAGTGGCACCAAGCTCACAAGACCATGACTTTTTAACTTAGATTCAAGCGTTGGCTTAATATCGTCATAATTCACACCACCACTGAACTTAAAATTCAAATAATTAATCTGGCCTGTCTTTAAGGTTAGCTTTTCTAACAAATCTTCAGAAACATAGGCGATGTCAAAGGTTTTGGGATCTGGATAAAAATCCGCCTGATTACGTGTTGCATAAACGTATTCAGGACTCAAAACAACGCCTGCCACAGTAAAGGTATATACTTTACCATTTATTATGAGGTCTAGTTTATCGTCAATTTGAAGTCCATTGGCTTCAAAAAACTTTTGGCCAATCCAAATTAGAAAATCATCCTCTGTTAATGCGTAGCCCTCACTCAAATAGACATCATTTAGTTTCTCAGGTTTATTGACATCATATGAGTTCACGCGTAAATATACGCTTTGGGTTTCGTCCTCCATCATGACTCGAACATCCTGTTTTATAACGCCATAGACAGATTCAATCCCCTCTACCTTTTCAAACTCATCCAGTTGATTTTTAGGGTAGGATTGTACCTGTGCAAAAGCATCGGCCATGTGATAATCATTATAAAAACTCTCTTTTGCATTGAGCAAATTTTCCATAACAATCGACATTGAAGAGTAAGTCATCAATCCCATGGCCATTACGACGATACAGGCAACATAAGCAAGCTTATTTTCGAGCATATCTCTAATCATCTTGCGTATGAGCATTACCAGGTCACCTCCTCAGGTTCAAGAGGTCGTTCATTAACCACAACTTTATCAATCAAGCCGTCTTTAATATAAAATACTCGGTCTCCAATCTTACCAATCCCAGCATTATGTGTTATGATGACGACTGTTTTTTTATAGGTCTTATTAAATTTTTTAAGCAATTTTAACACAGATAAGCCTGTTGAAAAATCAAGTGCCCCTGTAGGTTCATCACAAAGCAAAATGTCAGGATTTTTCGCAATCGCTCGGGCAATAGCCACACGCTGTTGCTGACCACCTGATAACTGAGATGGAAAGTGATCTGCTCGATCCAATAAATCAACTTCCTTAAGCACCATTTCAATATCCAATGGATCCTTGCTAAGCTCTACGGAAAGCTTTACATTTTCAAGCGCGGTAAGGTTTGGTATTAGGTTATAAAACTGAAAAACAAAACCGATTGCATTCCGTCTGTATTGCGTTAAAACCTTATCGCTTGCATCATGTAATGATTTCCCTCTAAAAAAGATTTCACCTTCAGAGGCTTGGTCCATGCCACCAATCATGTTGAGCATGGTACTTTTACCGCTACCACTTGGTCCAAGCACGACAACAAACTCACCATCAAATATTTCAAAGTTGACGCCCCTCAATGCACTAACAGTAATTTCACCCATTTGGTAGGTTTTGCTAAGATTTTTAGCCATAAGAACAGTTTCCATAATAGCCTCCCCAGTTATGCTTTCTCTCTTAATATTGCATTAATTTCTGCCCCGATGATGATAATAATACTCCATATATAAAGCCAAATCATAAATGCTATAACAGCAGACAATGACCCATAGAGAATTGAATAATCTGTAAGTTTGGTAATTACTTTTGAAAAAAGGAAATTTGCAAATATAGTCCCTGCTATTGCAAATAAGGCGCCTTTGTAGGTTTCTTTAAATGTCATTTTTTGACTTGGCAAGAACATATATATCGATCCAAAGACGAGTATATATATCCCTACTAAGATTAAGTTTCTAAACAAACCAATTGAGTTGATTAACCCTAAATCAATATTGACATTAATAAGATTACTGATAAACAATATGATTCTTTTGCTGATATCAGGTACAACTAACGAAAGAACAATGAGTATTGTGAACATCAGCGTGTAAAACATCCCATAGATTTTCGTAATGACAAAACTCCTTTGTTGTTCAATTTCAAGTGAAGAGTCAAGGGCCCTCTGTAGGGCATTAACAGCTCTTGAAGCTGAATATAATGTCATAAGACCTGAAATTGATAAAAGTGCATTTCCACCCATTTCAATGGAATCTTCTATAAAGTCTGTAATCATAATACTGATATCCACGGGTAAAAACTGCTTAAGAATATTTATACCATCACTATAATTGATGTTGAGTTTTGATATGATCGTAAATATGAAAATAATAAGTGGAAAAATTGAGAGCACAAAAAAATAGGCCATTTGAGCACAATAGGCTGTAATATGATGATTTTTGTACCTGAGGTTTAGTTGCTCTATATAGTATAATAATCTTTCCCTAGTAATTCTCATCTTTATTCCCCTTTTTTTAAATTGTACCTCACTAGCATACAATTATCAATTTTATGATTCCCTTTTAATCCTTTGATAATACTTTTTTAATAACCTCTATACTAATACCCCTAAGGGTTTAATGAAAAGTTAAGTTGTAATTTACCAGACCACAGGGTATCATTAGTGTAGAGGCATTATTATTTCAACTTGTGTAGAACATATATCCTACAATGTCTTATGTTGAAACTTTAGTAAGCCCATTAAGAAGGAGGAAAAACATGAAATCAGCAAAATTCATCTTTTTAATCCCAATTCTTTTAATCATTGTATTGACTTTACTTAACAGCTATTATTTACTAGACAATGCTGAAGAAGCTGTTGTTGAGCGGTTAGGAAAACTTGCAAAGGTTGAATCAGAAGCCGGATTACATTTTAAAATTCCATTTATTGATACGGTTACACGCTTTAATACTAACGAAGTCATCAGTTTGCAGTATGGTTACTTACCAGTTAGCGGTCCTACAACATCTTCAGCGGCTACATACCAAGATGTTGAAAGTGAAGCTATTGTACTTACAAAAGGCTCTTACTTAGTTAATATCGGTGCAATTATTCAATACCGAATTACTGATCCAGCTGCATATTACTATAATGTTGATGATCAAGAAGGTACCATTAGATTGGCCTTTGAAAGTGCTTTAAGACGTAATGTGCAAAATCAAGATCTTGACAATGCCCTTATTAACAAAGACAGCATTGCAAGAGAAATCTTACCTGATTTGACACGTAAGCTCAACAACTACGAGCTAGGTATCACCATCACAGAAGTTAAACTTACAGATGTTTTACTTCCTGAAGATGTTCAATTTGCATATGATGATGTAAATATCGCAAGTAATGAAAAAGAATCCAATAAAAGCCAGGCTGAAAAATACTCTAATGAGATGTTGCCAAAAGCTAGAGCAGATGCTTACCAGTTAATTCAGGAAGCTGAAGCCTATAAAGCAGAAAAAATTGCACAGGCAAAAGGTGATGTTGAAAACTTTAATCAAGTATACGAAAAGTATAAAGTCTCGCAAGAAATTACTAAAACGCGTCTCTATATCGAAACTATGGAAACAATTCTAAGCAATGTGAAAGAGAAATATATTGTTGATTTAAACAACGATAACGTTCTCAAATTCTTACCACTTGAAACGAAAGGAGGTAACTAGTATGGATATCCATCAAGGCGAACCAAAACAAGAATCAATGAATGATGATCGTAAAAAATTCGAACAGAAATTCCAACAAAATGCAAAAGATATGAAAAAGCAGATCAAAACCAACATGAGATTTGCTGGCTTTATTATCATCGTCATCTTAGGCATATTCTTACTCTCCAATTGCTTCTACATTGTTAGAGAGAATGAAGTTGCCACTGTAAGAGAGCTGGGCGAAATCAAAACCGTCATTGTTGATGCCAGCAATACTGAGGCTCAACTTCAAAATGACTTGGACCCTCGATTTAAAAATGTTAAGATTGTAACTCAAAAGGGACTTCACTTTAAAAAACCTTTCATTACAACTGTTGAAAAAAATACGAGTAAACTCTTAACTTATATCTCTAACTCAGCTAAGATCAACACCAAAGATAAAATTAAGTACGAGATTAACATGTATGCACAGTGGGAAATAACACATCCAGGTTTATTTAGAACTTCACTTGGAACTGTTAATAAAGCAAACTCAAAAATTGATGAGGTTGCATATGCTGTGGTTATCGAAAAAATCAACAGTTTATCAAGTATCCAGTTCTTAACAGACAAAGATGCACTATATGATGTTCTTGATGTCGCTGTTGCTGCTTTAAATGAAAAATTAGCAACTCAAGGGATTGTCATCAAGGATATAGAAATTTACAGAACAATTTTGCCACCTTCAAACATCGAATCAACTTACAAAAAAATGATCGCTGAACGTGAAGCCATTGCACAGCAAATCAGATCAGAGGGCCTCGAAATATACCAAAACACTGTAGCAGATACCGATCGTAATGTTGCTGAAATCAAGGCAGCTGCCATTGAAGAATCTGAAAAAGTACGTGGTGAAGCCAACGCGACAGCACTTGAAATTTACGCAAATGGCTTCAGTAAAGATCCAGCTTTCTACGAATACTGGAGAACTTTGATTTCTTATGAAAAAACAATTGATGAAGATTCTGTTATCTATCTTAACAGCGATAATGAGTACCTAAAATTCTTCAAAAACAACTAATGCTCTTCACAAAAAAGGTATGATAAGAAATCAGATGATTATATGACAGTTATAGCTTAAACCATAAAAAATGCAACACCCGCTTAAGGGTGTTGCATTTTTTCATTTCCCATGTTTGCTAAAAAATCCGAAAAGCGTTTTGAAATTTTATTTGTTTGCATTTCTAAAGGCTTTACATCATCCAAAATTATGCCTTCATCCATGAACAAGATGCGATCTGCGACCGCTTTAGCAAAAGCAATTTCGTGAGTGACAATTAGCATTGTCATCCCCTCTTCTGCAAGCTTTTGAATTACCCTTAAGACCTCACCTACTTTTTCCACATCCAGTGCGCTTGTGGGTTCGTCAAACAAAATAAC
>NZ_JBVBZF010000014.1:0-25732 GCF_057447755.1 Fusibacter sp.
TAGAAAACGACCATATAAAATGCAGGGCAACTCTATCTGCTGATTTAGAGTTTGTCAAAACGGCAGAAAGTGACGCTGAAAATTCACGATTTATAAGCCAATGGACCATCGACCAGCATCTCAGTGCAATTGGGGATGAAGATCAAATGCATATCATTATAGAAGATTCCAAAACCGGTAAAAAGATTGGCTATATGCTGGTTGCAGGGTTAAAAAACAAGAGCAACAACATTGAACTTAAGAGAATCGTCATTACGGATAAAGGAAACGGCTATGGCCGACAAGCCTTTATATTAATGAAGCAATATATTTTTGAAGAACTCAAAGCGCATCGTCTCTGGCTAGATGTTAAGACCTTTAATGAAAGAGGTATTCATCTCTATAAATCTGAAGGGTTTGTAGAGGAAGGCATCATGAGAGAGAGCGTTCTATACAATGGAAAGTATGACGATATGTTGGTGATGTCAATCTTAGAACATGAATATCGCACTTTTGTGCATCAACTATAAAATATGATTAAATACTCATAATGAAGCATTAAAGTTAAAAGGAGAATTCAAAATGGCAAAGAAAAGATGCGGGTGGGCAGAATCTCACGAACTAAATCATGACTATCATGACAAGGAATGGGGAGTACCAGTTCACGATGACTTAAAACTCTTTGAAATGCTAAACCTTGAGGGCGCTCAAGCAGGACTATCCTGGTTGACCATTTTAAAGAGACGTGAGGATTACAACCTGGTTTTCGAGAATTTTGACCCTAACAAGGTCAGCAAATATACTGACGAAAGGCTAGAAGAAATTTTACTTGATCCTAGAATTATAAGAAATCGCTTAAAGGTATTTTCTGTTCGGTCCAACGCCATTGCCTATTTGAAAGTTGTAGAAGAATTTGGGAGTTTCGATGCCTTTATATGGCAGTTCGTAGGTGGAAAACCTATCATAAACGCCTTTAAGACTATGAGCGAAGTGCCAGTAAGCACCCCTGAAAGTGATGCCATGAGTAAGGCTCTTAAAAAGAGAGGCTTCAAGTTTTGTGGTACCACGATTTGCTATGCCTATATGCAAGCTGTGGGTATGGTGAACGACCATACGATTGATTGTTACAGATATCAAGAAGTGCAAATATAGGATTGAAATTATGGAATTTTAATGGTATAGTAAATCGATGTATTTTTACGAAAAATGCTCATAAAAGACTTGCTTTTATGAGCTTTCTAGTTTAAAATACAAACATGAACATCATTTTCTATTTGATTGTTCGTGATTACAATTAAATGATTACTCGTATAAGTTTGATAATATGGTTCAAACGTTTCTACAAACTACCTTAAATAGTTACAGGCTACGGGTTCGGTAAAATTTGAGTTTTTCTATGGTACGACTTGGCACCTGATCAATGCTTTGTTTGTGTTATGGTTTATCTCAAGTTTTTCAAGAACTCTGCCTTTGGCAGAGTTTTTTTACATCTAAAGACAAACAAAAGGAAAAGTGAATGGAATTATTAAAGCAAAAAATTTTAAAAGAAGGCACTACGGTAGGTCCTGAAATCTTAAAAGTGGATTCTTTTTTAAACCACCAGATCGATATCAGGTTAATGCAAGAAATTGGCAAGGAGTTTCACAAACGCTTCAAGGATAAAAAAATCACTAAAATTTTAACCATTGAGGCTTCGGGAATCAGTATTGCTTCAATAGCTGCAATCTACTTTGACGTTCCTGTGGTTTTCGCAAAGAAAACCCAATCTAAAAATTTAGATGCAGAAACGTACAAAAGCAGTGTTTATTCTTTTACTAAAAAAGCTCATTATGACGTCCAAGTTTCCAAGCGCTATTTATCAAGTGATGATCACATCTTAATTTTAGATGATTTCTTGGCAAATGGTCGTGCGGCGCTAGGCCTCATGGAAATTCTTGATCAAGCAGGTGCCACCCTAGAGGGTATCGGTATCGTCATTGAAAAAGGCTTCCAAGAGGGGGGGCAAATATTGAGAGATAAGAAGATCCACTTAGAATCTTTGGCTATTGTAAATCGTTTTGAAGATGGAAAAATTACATTTATCGAACAAAACCCAGTACGCTAATTAGCGAAATTAAAGGAGAAGAAGGAAATGAAAAAACTATTATCTTTATTAGTTGTCTTTATGCTCATCTTTGCTATGACAGGTTGTTCATCTAAACCAGCAGAGACTACAACACCAGCTACTACTGAAACTGCAACTACTGAAACAGCTGCTCCAGAAGCTGCAACTACAATCGCACCAGAAGATATGATCGTTGGCTTTATCTATGTTGGACCAATCGGAGATGGTGGTTACACTTATGCTCATGACCAAGGTAGATTATATTTAGAAGAGCAATTAGGCGTTAAAACAATCTATAAAGAATCTGTTCCTGAAACTCAAGAAGTTGAACAAGAAATTAGAAACATGGTAGATCAAGGTGCTAAAGCAATCTTCACGACAAGCTTTGGTCACATGGATTATACAGAAAAAATGTCAAAAGAGTTCCCTGAAGTAGCATTTTTCCATTGTTCAGGTTACAAAACAACTGAAAACATGTCAAACTACTTCGGTAGAATGTATGAAGCTAGATATCTTTCTGGTATCGTAGCTGGTTTAAAAACAGAATCTAACTCAATTGGTTATGTTGCTGCATTCCCAATCCCTGAAGTAATCAGAGGTATCAACGCATTTACATTAGGCGTTCAATCTGTTAACCCAGACGCAACTGTAAAAGTTGTTTGGACTTCAACTTGGTATGATCCAGCAAAAGAAAAAGAAGCTGCAATCTCTTTATTAGATCAAGGTGTTGATATTATTGCTCAACATCAAGATACAACAGGTCCTCAACAGGCTGCTGAAGAAAGAGGCGCATTCTCAATTGGTTACAATACAGATATGAGCACCATGGCACCAAAAGCTTACATGACTGCACCAGTTTGGAACTGGGGACCTTATTACACTGCAGCAGTTCAAAGTGTAATGGATGGTACTTTTGCTTCTGCTTCATACTGGGGTGGCATGAACGATGATATCGTTAGACTTGCACCACTTACTGAAAATGCACCAGCAGGCGCACAAGAAGCAGTTGATGCTGCTACTGCTAAAATCTTAGATGGTTCTTTAGTTGTTTTCTCTGGCCCAATTATGAATCAAGCTGGTGAAGTTGCAGTTGAAGAAGGCAAATCTTTAACAGATGAAGAAATGTTGAACATGATGTGGTTTGTTAAAGGTGTAGAAGGTAAAATCGAATAGATAGGAGCTCACGATGCAACAAGAAGTTTTCGTGCAAATGAATAATATTTGTAAAACTTTTGGGTCGGTTAGAGCTAATTACAATATCAATTTTAGTGTAAATAAAGGTGAAATTCATGCATTGCTCGGTGAAAACGGAGCAGGTAAGAGTACACTCATGAACATGCTGTCAGGTATTTATAAGCCTGACAGCGGTTCTGTTTTTATACATGGTAAAGAAGTTAAGTTCAATTCCCCAAAAGATGCCATCGCTCAAAAGATCGGCATGATCCATCAGCATTACAAACTCGTAGAGGTGCAGTCAGCCAAGGCTAATATTATACTTGGACAGACTGGATCCATTTTTGTTAATGAGAAAAAAATCAGTTCAGAAATCAAAGCCATATCAGAACACTATGGCATTCCAATAGATCCAGATAAAAAAGTCTACAATATGTCAATCGGTGAAAAGCAATCCGTTGAGATTTTAAAAGTCCTTTATCAGGGTGCAGATATCCTCATCATGGATGAACCCACAGCAGTGCTTACACCTCAGGAAACTGAAAAGCTCTTTAAAATTATCAAAAATATGGCAAATGAAGGCTGTGCAGTGATCATCATCACACATAAGCTTCATGAAGTTATGGAAATCTCTGACCGTGTCACAGTACTCCACAAGGGTACAACTGTTGCAACGGTCAATACTAAAGAGTCATCACCAAAAGAACTCACTGATTTAATGGTCGGTAAATCTGTTAATCTCTCCATAAAAAGACCTATGGTTAACCGCGGCAAAGCGGCGCTACAGGTTAATGATTTAATGGCTTATGATCAAGACAAGGTAAAGGTACTTGATGGGGTAAGCTTTGATCTTTTTGAAGGCGAAATTTTAGGGGTTGCCGGTGTTGTGGGCAGTGGTCAAAAGGAATTATGTGAAGCCATCGCAGGTCTTTACTCTGTAAACTCAGGTTCAATTATGTACAATGATGAAAATATTTTGGGACTTTCACCAAGAGATATCATCAAAAGAGGCATCACCATGAGTTTTATACCAGAGGATCGATTGGGGATGGGTCTTGTTGCGTCTATGGACATGGTGGACAACTATCTCTTGAAGGCTCACCATAACCAAACGGGAATATTCCTTAAAAGAAAACCAATCATGGCAAAATGTGAAGCCATGATTAACCAATTGGAGATTAAAACGCCTGGCATTCACCATCCTATAAAACAATTATCAGGTGGTAATATACAAAAGGTCCTTATCGGACGTGAGATTGAAACCAATCCCCATGTTCTCATTACGGCATATGCTGTTAGAGGTCTTGATATAGGCGCTTCTCATACCATTTACGATTTGATAAACGATCAAAAACAAAAGGGTGTTGCTGTGCTCTTTATCGGCGAAGACCTCGATGTTTTACTTGAGCTTTGCGATCGAATTATGGTCCTTTGTGACGGTAAAATTACTGGTATCGTTAAAGCAGATACTGTAACAAAAGAAGACTTAGGTCTAATGATGGCAGGGGAGGCGATTTCATGTTAAGAATGGTTAAACGAACTGATATGACATCAAACAAGGCTGCTATTATTAGAGTCGTTTCAATATTATGCGCCCTGGTAACAGCAGGATTATTTATTGCTATTATGGGCCATAACCCGATCCAAGTTTTTTCATCAATGTTTATTGGTGCTTTTGGTTCTGCTTTTAGAATCAAGGATACTTTAACCATAGCAATTCCTTTAATTTTGACTTCAGTTGGTATTATGATTGCCTTCAAAATGAAATTTTGGAACATCGGTGCTGAAGGTCAAATTTTAATGGGGGCGTTTTTTGCAAGTTTCATTGCACTTAACTTTACAACACTACCTAAACCATTATTACTTCTCCTTATGTTTATTGCTGGTTTTATCGGTGGTGGCTTGTGGGCACTTTTACCTGCTTTCTTAAAAGTAAAGTTTGACACAAACGAAACCATTATCACTTTAATGCTCAATTATATCGCAATCAAGTGGATTACCTATCTCCAATACGGTCCTTGGAAGGATCCTAAATCCATGGGCTTTCCCAAGATTGCAAATTTCCCCGATGCGGCTATCTTACCAAAATTTCTAGGCATCCACATGGGTTGGGTCATTACACTTGTCATCGTTATCATCGTCACCGTAATGATGAAATACTCAAAAAAAGGTTATGAAGTGGCTGTTGTAGGCGAGAGTATTGATACTGCAAAATACTCAGGCATCAATGTGAACAAAGTCATCTTAAATGCACTTTTCATCAGTGGTGGTATCTGTGGTATCGTGGGCATGATGGAGGCTTCTGCTGTAAATCAAACACTCACACCATCTCTCTCTGCTGGTTATGGGTATACTGCAATTATTACCACTTGGTTGTCTGCACTTAATGCTGCAGTAATTATTCCAGTTTCAGTTTTATTCGCAGCCATGATCAAGGGTGGTAGCTTCATTCAAACAGCATTCCAAATTCCACAAGCAGCTGCAGATGTCCTTCAAAGTATTATTTTATTCTTTGTCATCGGTAGCGAGTTTTTCGTTCAATATAAATTACTCCCTAAAAACAGTAAAAAGGAGGGAACAGCATGATTACTGCATTTTTAACCGCTGTCATTATTGCAGGGACGCCTTTGCTTTTTGCCACATTGGGTGAATTGATTACCGAGAAAGCGGGTCACTTGAATCTAGGTGTTGAAGGTATGATGTTAATTGGTGCTGTTGCTGGATTCGGTGTAGGTTTATATACTGAAAATCCACTCTTGGCCATTATAGCAGCCATGCTTGCTGGTGCCGCATCTGCTCTCATTTATGGTTTTTTAACAGTAACCCTAAGAGCCAATCAAGTCGTTTCAGGACTTTCACTTACTATTTTCGGTGCAGGTCTATCAAGCTATATCGGAACTGCTTTTGTTGGTAAAAAATTATCTGAAGTCATTATAGATTTTTATAAGCCAATTGAAATTCCCTTATTATCAAAGATTCCATTGATCGGAAATATCGTATTCAATCAAGATATTTTCATTTATTTCGGCTATTTTGTTGCCATTTTGTCAGGCATTTATCTCTACAAGACTCGAATGGGCCAAAGCTTAGTCGCTGTTGGTGAAAATCCAGCCGCAGCAGATGCTTCTGGTGTAAACGTCAACCTCATCAAATATGTGCACATCTTAATTGGTGGTGCACTATGCGGTCTCGGTGGTGCTTATTTATCCATCGTTGAGGTCCCGCAGTGGCAGGACAACATCACAGCTGGTAGGGGATGGATTGCCATTGCACTGGTTATTTTTTGCAAATGGAATCCTTATAAAGCTTTATTTGGTGCCTATTTATTTGGTGGTTTAAGCATCATCGGCTTTAGACTTCAGCAATTTAACATTTCACAAAACCTTTTGGATATGTTACCCTATTTAGTAACAATCATTGTCTTGGTGTTAAGTTCTGTTAAGCAGTCTAAAGAAAATGCGCCGCCTAAGGGTCTTAGTATTCCTTACTTTAGAGAAGAAAGATAGGCTGTTTACAAAAAACTTTGACAAGCAATGTATTATTTAGGAGGCATGCTCATGGATTATGGTTTAATCCTTCAAAATAATCGAAATGCGCTTTTTAGAAATATCGCTGAGTTAAACAAGTGTCTAATTGAAGATCAGGGTCCTGTAAAGTTTATGGATTTGAGACCCTATCTTTACAGCAGTACCATAACGGATTTTGACATTTCATATGTAGATACCATGATTCGGGAAATACGCTTTAATCGACTTCCATCAACTATTTTTATGGGAGACACAGACTTAAATCGGCCCAAAATTGAGTGCTTGTTAAAACGAAATGTTGTTCATGACAAGCTTCCGATTATGACAGTCCATATGAATGCCCTTATCAAACCAAAGGAACCGAATTCTGATTATACCTTACAAAGCGTTAGCGGTGTATCTGATCTTAAAATGTGGTGTAGTGTCATCGCCAAAGGCCTCTTCGAGAATATGACCATGCCACTTGACCATATGATCAAACTGTTTTCACACACACTAGAGGATTCGAGATATATTTTGATGGTTGGTTTTGAAGATGAAGTTCCCGTGAGTGCAGGAATTGGCTTTATAAACAAAATAGATTTCCATACCTCTGTAGGTGGCATCTATATGATTGCTACCGTCAAAACACATAGGGGAAGAGGCTATGGGGCAATGCTCACATACCACCTTACACAGGCTCTATTCGAAAATAAAGCGGCCTTTGTCATATTAGACGCATCAGCAATGGGTCAGTCCATCTATCAAAAAATGGGATATATGGCTAGAGGTTTTTCATACCGATTTTTTCCAAATCAAAATTGAAAATCCAAATCAGTTTGAACTTAAAAGTCTAAAACAACTCCTCACAATAAAGGAGTTGTTTTTTTACAATATAAAACGACACAATGTAACGTCTTGTTACAATTTGTTTACACTTTTAAGGCATTTGAACACAATTCGTTCATGACCTTTTTGAACATATATGTTAAACTATTCACACAACAGAAAAGGTCTAGGAGGCTTACAATGAAACACAATCGCATCAAGAACAAAATAAGCACCAAAATCGTAAGAATCACCTTATTGTCAATTTTAGTTTTACTTATTTTTACAACAACCTTTACTTATTATTCACTGACGAGTGCTCTTGACAAAAGGATGATAGACGTAGCGGATGGCACACTTAAGGCAGTCGAAAACAGATTTGACGAAGACACCTTAAATACTATTTTGAAGGAAAATAGCGACGAAAGTGATGCTTATCTCTCAATTAAAAGGAGCTTGATGATCATTAGAGACGCTTCCACAATTGAGTATCTGCACATTGTTGTGAAAACAGATGATGGTTATGCCTATTTATTAGATGGTCTCTCAGAGGATGAGGATACAGCAGGCTATTTAGAGCCAATTGAGACGGAATATACGCCATTCTATGACGAAGTCAATGCTACAAAAAAGCCACTCTACGGCGAATTTGAAGACTACGAGGGCATGGTGCTCTTCACCAACTACTTCCCGATTTTGAACAGCCAAAACCAAGTAATCGCCTTTCTCGGTACGGATTTTAACGTAACATCAGAGGTTGCTGATACTTATCAAACCTTCATCCTAATTGTGGTCTTCACTGTGATTGCACTTATGATTATAGGGTTGATGCTAACCCTAATCATCAATCGTTCACTTAAACCGATACAAGCGCTTGCAGAAGATTGTAACAGGCTTGCTGAATACGATCTTTCAAATCCAATCAACACAAACTATAAGGGTGAATTCAAATTGTTAGCTGATGCCTTAAGTACACTTCAAGCCAACAATAAACTTCTGATCTCTAGGGTTCAAAATATTTCAAACAACATCAGCCACAACTTTATGTCGGTTCAAGAATCAAGTCATACCATCTCTGGAATGATTCAAGAGACCACAGCTGCTTTAGGTGAAACTTCGGAAAATATTTCTGAACAGGTTTCCAATATGGTTCATCTTACTCAAGACAGTCATTCACTTTCAAACCACGTATCAGAAATGTCTTCAGCGATTTCCACAGCAATCAAGGACGGTAATGATGTCAAGAAAAGCACAGAAATCTCAAGCAGGCAAATGGGGCATATGAAGGCTCAATTTGTTGAAACAGAGGTTGGCTTTAATACCCTAAATCAAAAAATGAATGACCTCTTTGAAAAATCAGGGGCAATACTTGGAATTATTGAAACCATAAGAAGTATCGCGGATCAGACCAATCTCTTAGCCCTAAATGCCTCGATTGAAGCCGCAAGAGCTGGTGAACAAGGGCGAGGCTTTGCAGTCGTTGCTGAAGAAATCAGAAAGCTTGCTGAAGAGTCAGGACAGTCCGTTTCTGAAATTGATTCAATCATCAAGTCAGTTTTAAATGAAATAAAGGCTTCTAACGAAATTACGACCACTAACCACGACCTTATTTTGAAGTCGAATCGTGAAATTGAAGATACTATTAAACAATATGAGTCAACAGAACAATATATTGGTGCTATTTTGTTCAATGTATCTTCTCTTGAAAGTAAAATCGAATCTATTCTAAAACTTCAAAAAAATGTACTGGAAAAAACCGAAATCGTAAACGCTATTTCAAATAAAAATGCCAGCAACATCGAGGGCATAAGTGCTGCTTCGCAAGAAGAGAGTGCAAACGTAGAAGAAATTACAGCAAGTATTGATACACTGAACGAAATGATGCAAGAGCTCAACAGTCAAATCAACCTATACAAGCTCTAGTATTCTTGCATTTAATCAATCATTTAACGCCAAAACCCAGTTTTGCAGCATCTACTCGCTTTTGAAGATTCTTGCTCAAAGCTGGATGAGAACTAACGATCTATAATAAGTGGACATGTCCTTTCAAATCATTGAAAACGACATGTCCATTTTTAAATCATAGTTTCTTGTGTCCCACTCATAATGTGATAAAATAGTATTGATAAAAGTTATAAGGAAGTGTAATCATGGAATTTTTAACTCTGATTGACAACATCGTTTATGGTGAAGTTTTAACAGCTGAACACGGCTTATCCTTTATCATTAAAACAGGCGACAAGAAAATACTCTTTGATACGGGCCAAACCGGCGCTATTATTCATAATGCTGGCTATTTGGATGAGGATCTTGAAACGATTGACTTTGTCGTCTTAAGCCATGGTCATTACGATCATTGTGGTGGTTTAGAGTCCTTCTTGGCAATTAATCATACTGCAAAAATATATCTCAAATCCCAGGCGGTGATGGAAAAATATAGTCGTGATTATCGAGAAATCGGCTTAAAACTCAATAAGCCATTTGATGAATATCCCAACGATTTCATTTTCGTTGACGAAGATTTTGAAATAGTCCCTGGTATAAAGTTGGTTGCCAATATAAATGAGTTTGCAGAATCATTTGATTCTAAAGCCTCTTTTTTTGTTAAACGCGATCGAAACTATATAATGGATCCCTTCCAAGATGAGTTGTTTTTACTCGTCACAGAGAATACAAAACACTACTTGTTTACTGGATGTTCCCATAAGGGTATCCTAAACATCATTAAAACAGCTTCAATGTTAATTCAAGGGAAGCCAATAGAATTTGTCGCTGGCGGCATGCACTTCAGCAGTAAGATTGTCAATATCTTAGACCAGTACATCGAGCAATTTGAAGCCATGAACGTCAAACATTTATACGTAAATCATTGCACTGGTATTGAAGGTTATTTAAAACTTAAAACAACCACAAAACTCGATACGATATATGCTTTTACGGGCTTTAGATATGAAGAAACATAAATTGAGGTTCATTAATCTACATGTAAAATAAAGCGTGTACATGTACATTAAAGCATTTCCCATTGCTTTTCGATTGAAGTTTTGGACGGCAAGATTAAATCATAAGAAAATAGGAAGGGTAATATATGAATTTAGATGCACTAAATACATTTCCATTATTAGAAACAGAACGATTAAAACTGACCAAAATAGAACCCTTCTATTTAGAAGCATTCTATGACATATTTTCAAAAGAAGAGGTTATGGTAAAGTATGGTATGTTTCCAATCACTGAATTAAAGGATGCTGCATGGTTTATTGATCGATTTAATGAAAGTTTTAAAGGCAAACGATCTATCAGGTGGGGCCTTATATTAAAATCAGAAAACAAACTAATTGGTACTTGTGGCTTTCATGGTTTCAATGAAATGTCATCACGTGCAGAAATGGGTTACGAACTCAACAATACCTATTGGCACAAAGGCTATATGAGCGAAGCACTTGATGCTATTATAGAATGGGGTTTTACAGTCTTTGATCTCAACCGAATTGAGGCTTTAATTTATCCTGATAATCCATCTAGCGAACTCATTGCAAGCCGCCATGGATTTAAATTTGAAGGTTGTTTACGCCAATACGCTTATTTCAGAAATATTTACCAAGACTTAAATATGTTCAGCTTATTAAAACAGGAGTGGCTAAATCATGAAAATATTAGTAGCAGGGGATAGCATCACAGAAGGCATCACAGGGGTAAGCTATCTTGAAAAATTAGAGCTGCTTATGCCAGACTGCGAATTTACCAATTTAGGCCTTGGTGGTGATACCATCATCGGCATTGGTAATAGAGTTTTAGAACACCTAAAACTAAATAGCGACTATGATATCATCATCATAGAAGGTGGTCACAACGATATTTTGCTCCCAGTTTTCGAACAGCAGGAGTTTATGTTTAAAATGACTGCCTTTACCTTAAGAACAAGAGGCAGTATACCGATTAAAGATCCTGAAATCTTTAAAGGTACTTATTTATCAACTATGAAAGCCATTCGAAAGCTCTCGAATGCAAAGCTCTTTGTCACGACATTATCTTGCATCAATGAAGACTTAGAAGCCATTACCAATATCAAGCGCAATCTTTATAATCAAAAGATTCGAAAACTCGTGACAGAGTTCAACGAGGGGACATCTTCACCTCAGGAAAAAATCACAATCATTGAAATTGCAAATGTCATTGACCACTATTTAAAAGAACAAATTCAAACATCGTACTTGCTCAATAACTATTTTAGCGCCTTCATAAAAGATGCACACAATCATATTTCTGAGGCTGCAGCTGACGCATTAAGCGATGAGCGCAATTTAAACCTCACAATAGATGGTGTGCACTTGAATTCAAAGGGTGCCAATATATTTTGCCACATATTTTACCAAACGATTAAGTCTGCATTAATGTAGGCTTTTTTTATACGTGGAATAAACGAATTAATCTCTCCTTGATGTACTCAGGCATTTGATAGTAAAGCCCAGCTACGATACCTGAAAAGGCCAACAAGGAGATGGTAGAAATAAGTGACCAGCTTAGGTGAACTTTGTGAATGATATTAAGTGCAATGACAACCTCCACAAAAGGCAATAAAATGGCCAGGGTCACACAGATATATACTGGGATGAAAATGAAGTGGTTTGTATGGGCACTTTTTGCGTACTTCCTAGAAACTACCATAGAAACGATGGTGCTGAAGAGTATAATCGGAAGCGCATATGTGAAAGACCAAGTCATCTTGGTATCGATACTGTCAAGCATCAGGGTCAGGAACATGGTCATTAAACCAAGGCCAAAGAAGATTCGGTCAACCCGTTTAATATACCCAAGGAGCAAAAATACAACAATCACCGAGGCGATGATACAAACGACGCTATACTGAAATATCCTATGTGCAGGTTTTATAAGGGAATTGAGCACAATCAAGATAGACATGGCTGCAATACTGATCATAAAGTAAGTATAAAATATTTTGTTCTTGGTGGCATGACTTTGTCTCACGTGAGAGTTTAAGGCATCAGGGAAGGCTTTGATCAAAGGCTCCGCTTGAACCAGATCATCTGGTACTTTATAATCGCAAAGGGGACATACTGAAATATGTTCCTCTAATCTCACACCACATTTACTGCAAAATGCCATGGGGCACCTCCTCAATAATTTGTTTCAATTTTTATGGTCAAGCCCTCATCTCTCAACTTCCTAAAAAACAACCTTTCTATGACTCTGTCATCTGTTAAGCTTCCAAAGGAAATGGTCGTGAGGTCATTGTAGGTAATGACAGTGGCTTTTACGATATTGCCTTCACTTGGTGGTGGCAATACCTCTAATTTCTCAATGAATTCGCCATAGGGCTCATCAATTTTAATTACGCCCAAGTTTGACAAACTGCTGGTATAGCTGCTCTCACCATAATAATTGTATATAAAGGGCATGACTAAATCCTTAATATAAAGCGGAATCAGTCTCACATGCCAAAATAGCTCATTTTTAAAGTTTCTGGAAATGTAACGTTTCAAGTATTTATCTGTAAGGCAAAGTGCAAAATAATGATCCAAATAATCCAGAATTTCTTTTCTGCTATAATCGCCTAATCTCAAATCTATGCTTGGTGTTACACTGATAAAAAAATTGCGCATGGTCTCAGAAGGAAATATAGACCTTAAATTCACTGGCATATTGATAATTAATGGCTTTAAATCCTTTTGCTTTGGCCTATCCACTTCCTTTATAAAATCTTGAATGATCTCAAAGTAAAGACATAAGAGCATCTTGGTAGGGGAAGTGTTGTTTGACTTAGCCAAGGCTTTAAAGGCAGAAGCACTATAGGTGCCATTGGTAATTCTGTATTCACCTTTTTCAATGAGTTTAAAGGGGAAGTGATAGGCTTTTTCAATCTTAGGCGGTCCTGGAATTTTCTTTTCATAGTAGGTTTTAAAAGCATCTTCCTCAAACTTCAATAACGTTTCTTTGGTGAAGGGTTCACTTTCGTCATTCGCCACACTTGAATGTGACTGATGAAGGAGATTGTAGTAGTTCCTTATAATATCCTTTAAAAAGATGAGACCACCTGCGCCATCTGCTATTGCATGTGAAATTTCCAAATGCACCCTATTTTTAAAATAGAGGATTTTGAAAGGCATAGGCTGGCTATTTCTCAAATCCGTAGAGGTACAAGGAAAATACCGTTCCCGATGAACCTTAGGCGGTTCAGTTGTTTTTTCAAAGTAATACCAAAATATGCCCCTTCTCAATTTTACATTGAAAACAGGGAAGCGCTCACTACTCATATTAAGTGCTTCCTGAAGTAAATCTGCTTTTACGGGCGCTTTAAGGACTGCGGTCAGCCTAAAAATGGTGGAGACACGCGATGAAGCAATCGAAGGATAAAGCTTTCCTGCATTATCTAATTTAAACCAATTATCTTGTTTGTTTTTTTTCATATGATCACCAGCTCAATCCGAATATGTTCATAAATTATTCATTATTTTTCGTCATTTTCCTGTGTAAAAATAGGAAAGGGGGGTATATTACAAATAACTTAATAGTTTATCTATTAGGTGTTATTAATAAATTTCCCCCCTATTTCCTCTAGTAAGATGCTAGAGGCTTTTTTTTGTCCGCTCTTCAACAAAAGTAATTCTTTCGTTATATATTCTTTATTTTCATAACATAATTTCGTTATGTTTTTTAGATATAATACAAAAATGCCGGTATACAAAAATACATTTTGAACTTAATATACTTATAAATTCTCTTCAAGTGGTAAAATTGGTTTGCGCTTTAATGGACTTGATAAAATAATGGCTGTTTTAGTGCTGCCAATTGTTTGTATCTTATCGAGTATATGTTCAAGCTCATAAGTATCCTGACAAACAACCTTGACGGTCATACAATCCTCACCAGTAACATGATGACATTCGATGATTGCCGATTCGTCAAGCGCAAGTTTTTTAAACTTTGCATGTGCACTAACTTTCATACCCACATGTACGATGGCTTCAACATGCATATTTAAACTTTTAGGGTCAACAAGTGCAGTATAACCCACAATTATGCCGTTTTCCTCAAGCCTTTTTACACGTTCAGAAACTGCTGGAGAGGTTAGATTTACACGTGCTCCAAGCTCTTTCATAGAGATACGGCCATCTTCTTGTAAAATTTTGATTATCTTTAAATCAGTAGCATCCATTTGAAAACCCCCTAATTATATTAAGAAATTTGAAGATTAATCTTAATTAATAAACTATATACATCATATCACTTTTTTAAAAAACTGTACAGTTATTCGAACTAATGATATTATTTTTTTATAATCAGCAAGGAGGAATACCATGACTGCTATTAAGATCACGGAAACCATTTTAAGAGATGCGCATCAGTCGCTAATTGCAACGCGTTTAAAGACAGATCAAATGATACCAATTTTAGAAACCTTAGACTCAATCGGATATCACGCATTAGAATGCTGGGGTGGTGCGACATTTGACGCTTCACTTCGTTACTTGAATGAAAATCCATGGGATAGATTAAGAACCTTAAGAAAACACGTTAAAAACACAAAATTACAAATGTTATTAAGGGGCCAAAACATTCTTGGCTACAAGCATTATGCAGATGATGTTGTAGAAGAGTTCGTAAAAAGATCAATTGCCAATGGGATCGATATCATTCGAATTTTCGATGCCTTAAATGATATTAGAAATATTGAAAAAGCATTGATTACAACTAAAAAAGAGGGTGGACACGCACAAGCTGCCATTTCTTATACCATAAGTCCAGTGCATACAATCGAAACTTATGTTGACCTTGCTAAGTCTATGGAACAACTTGGTGCAGATTCTATCTGTATTAAGGATATGTCTGGTTTATTAGTGCCTTACGAAACTGAAAAACTCGTAAAGGCAATCAAGTCAAACATCTCTGTGCCACTTGAAATCCATTCACATTGTACAAGTGGTCTCGCTTCTATGACGTATTTAAAGGCAATTGAAGCTGGTGTAGATATTATTGATACAGCAATTTCACCATTTGCTAGCGGTACTTCTCAGCCACCTACAGAGCCATTTGTTGCCACTTTAAGAGGGACTGAGTTTGATACTGGCCTTGACTTAAAGCAACTGGATAAAGTAACTCAATACTTCCAGCCAATTAGAGATAAAGCACTTGATACTGGTCTTCTAGATCCAAAGATCCTTGGTGTGGACATCAACACCTTGGTCTACCAAGTACCTGGTGGTATGCTCTCTAACTTAGTTTCTCAACTTAAAGCGCAAAATGCACTTGAGAAATTTGAGGAAGTTTTAAAAGAAGTACCTAGAGTACGTGAAGACTTAGGTTATCCGCCACTTGTAACACCTACAAGCCAGATGGTAGGTACACAAGCTGTACTTAATGTCATTATGGGTGAACGTTATAAAATGGTTCCTAAGGAAATCAAAGAGTATGTTCGAGGCATGTACGGCAAGCCTACAGTCGAAATTTCTAAGGAAATTGTCGAAAAAATCATTGGCACACAAGAAGTTATCACCTGTAGACCAGCAGATATTATTGAACCTCAACTTGAGACTGAACGCAATAAGATGAAAGAGTACCTCGAAGAAGAAGAGGATGTATTATCTTATATCCTGTTCCCTCAAGTGGCTGAAGACTATTTTAAATACAGACAAACTCAAAAATATAAAATCGACAATGAATTCGTCGACAAGGAACAAAAGACACATCCTGTATAATTAATTGACAGATCCTACTCATAACTTATAAACTTTTAAAGCAAAGACCACCCATAATCGGGTGGTCTTTGTGATTTCACTTTACAAATCGTCCAAATTTATATACCATCATAAGAGTAAACAAATAAAGTGGAGGCAAACATGAGCAAAAAAGAAAAGTCAAAAGCGCCTGTACCGCAACAAGGCAAGCAGACTCGTAAAGATAAGTACAATCAAATGGTATATGACAATTGGCAAGCAAATAGAGACATGGGCAAACGCAAATTTATCATCAAGTTTGGCGTCTTCAGTTGGGGGATTGGGACATATGTCATCTACTGGATTATGATGATGGTTTTAAACGCAGTGACAAAAGCAAACGCACAGTTCGGCTTATATCAATTTGCATTTACACTGGTCTTCTTTATCATTTTCGGTTTGATCTATGGTGCTATTCTTTGGCATCGAAATGAAAAAATCTTCAACACCAAGTTCCCTTATGGTAAAAAATCTCAAATGAAATAGTATAAATATAGAAGTGATTTATAATCTCTAGGGCAGTTTGTATTTAGCAAGCTGTCTTTTTTGAATTCGTTATTTACATTTTATTACATTTAATCTATAATAATGTATATACCATATTTTAGGAGGTTACTTTGTATTATCTATTGCATTCTCCTTTCACAGAGAGACTCTACCATAAATTAAAACCACATTTATCTGAAATCATTTTATGTGCAGAACTTGAAACACAAATGATTGCAGAAAGCGATTACATCATCTTCGAAGAAATTTTAATGCACAAGGTCCCGAATTGGTTACATAATAAACAGTTCATTATTTTATCAGAAGTCATGGAGAAGCCAAATTCAATTTACAAGTATCAGAGCTATTTGGAAATCCTAAAAGCCATACAAAAGCAAGATAAAGTAATACTATCACTTGTGACGGATGGCGTGCCCCACGAGGCAGTACTTAAACATTTCAACGAAGGCTTTATCAGGGGGGCCATTATAATCTGCTCCTTTTCACTCAACACCGATTTTGACATACTTTTTGATTTACATAGCGTCAATCAGATCTCTTTAAATATGATTGAACCCTATTTAAGAAAAACAAACACCCCCCACATATTTGAACTGATATTCTTTAAGTCATTACTTGATCAAATTAGACCACCAAGTGAACAAATATGTGAGATTTTAAGTGTCCTGAACAAAAAATATCATTTGATTTTAAACATATCACCCATAAAGACTGAACTTGATTTGAAACTGCTTCAATTATCAACTCATATTTTTTACATAGGGGATAGCCCCTCTAAATTAAATCTCAATATTATAGAACAGGTCAAACATATAGCCAGCACAAGCGATATTAGGCCTCTTTTTACTTCAACTTGCAAAGACCAAAACACGACCTTTGAACAGCTTTTGGTAGAGAACTTGAGAAATATATTCTAATCTTGGGGGAATGATGATTTCATACGAATTGATACAGACTTTAAAAACACAGATATTAGAACGTATTCCAGCAGTTGAGGAGGCCCATGTTCAACAAGCCATTCATCAAGAGGTATCAAATTTGAGTCATTTGGATATCAATATGAAGATGAAACTAAAAGCCGCATTGTGGGATACGATCTTTAAATACGATGTCATCCAGCCATTACTAGATGATCAGAGTATTAGTGAAATCATGATTAACGGGCCAGACTCTATATTTATTGAAACTGAAGGTGCTTTAACACGTTCTAATCTCAAGTTCTCAAGTCACGAACACCTCATGGGCCTCATCCATAAAATTGCAGTTGAAATTGATCGCCCAATAAATACAGGCAGCCCTATAATGGATGCACGTCTTAAGGATGGTTCAAGGGTCAATATCGTGATTGAACCAGTGGCATTAAACGGTCCAATTGTCACCATTAGAAAGTTTAGACAAACCTACAATGATCCACGTGAGCTCATTCAAAATCAAATGCTATCCAACGAACTGGCTCTTTTTTTGGAAAAATGTATTAGGAGTAAGCTAAACATATTTATCTGCGGTTCCACAGGATCAGGTAAAACAACACTTTTAAATTGCTTGACCCATTACATACCCACGTCTGAACGCATCGTTACCATTGAAGATGCTGCCGAGCTTCAAATACAGAGACATGATAATCTGGTCACTTTGGAAGTCAAAAAATCCAATTCAAACCAGCAAACGATCTCAATTTCTAATTTGATAAAAACAGCACTTCGTATGAGACCGGATCGCATAATTGTGGGGGAGGTAAGGGGCGAGGAGGTTATTGATATGCTACAAGCTATGAATACAGGGCATGATGGTTCTTTGTCTACAGGACATGCCAATTCTGGTATAGATATGCTCATAAGACTAGAAGTTATTGCCTCAAGCCATTCTAAAATCAACCATACCTTAATTAGACGTCAAATAATATCTGCCATTGACCTCATCATCTTCATCGAGAAGTTGCCAAACGGTAAACGTAAAATCACTGAAGTTAGTGAAGTCAGCAAGACAGAAAAGGACTATGTCTTGAACAAGATTTTTGATTATTATGACACGAGTGACATTATGGTCGATTATGAAGCAAGACTTTCCAACCATCACAAATTAAGGAGAGCCCAGTTATGATTTTAAACAAGCTCATAAATAATTTTAAGGAACTTGATTACATGCACTTTTTTTTTGATTTGACTTTCTATATATTGGGAATTATAGCATTTTACAACAATTACACACTTTTTCCTGTTCCCCTTATCTCTATGGTGGCATTGACTAAGTATAAGCAATTCTACAAGCGAAACAAGGCCAGAGAGATTAGTCAACACCTCATTGAATTTCTAAATTACATCAATTCAAACCTCAGTATCGGCATGAGCTTTGAACAAGCCATACTCTCGTATGAAAAAGATCACTTTTCAACCTTCGACCATGAAATGAAGTCAAAATTTGAAAAACTGATCAATGCAATTAAAATGGGGATGTCAAGGGATCAGCTTTTGTCAATCCTAGAAACCGTTTTTCCCATAAGGGATACAAAACGATTTTCCACGATGCTCAGGCAAAGCATGAAAACAGGTGCCAACCAATCCTTTATCGTCAGCATTACCTTGGATAAGCTCTATGTAAAACATCGAACAGAATCCGAAATAGAACTGATTCTCTTTCAGAAAAAAACAGAGCAGATGATTCTATGTATCGCACCCATGTTCATTATCCTCATGATCAGGCAAATGTCACCAGAATATTTAACGCCCCTGTATTCAAGTCTTTTGGGGCATATTATTATGACAATCTCATTCACGCTTTTAATCCTGATGAAGGTCATATCCAGAAAAATAATCCAAATTGAAATTTAAAGAGGCTATATGTTAAAAACCATCGAAGCAAAGTTAAAACCCTATAATGACAAACTGGACGCATTCCTTTTATCCATTCATTTAAAGAAGGTAAAGACACATCCCTTTAAGATTGAACTGGCAAATTTTATCCAAGAGATCCTATTGAACATGACTTGTGATATGACCATTGAAAGTGCCATAAAGGGGGCTATTGTCGCCAACAAGGATAATCAAAATTTTCATGCTTTAAATCTCAAAATCACAAAGCAAATTTCAGCCATAAATGCCTTGAACTTATTTGCGCTAGAATGTAATTTTCACGAATTGTGGAAACTCTCACGTCTTATAAACCAAAATTTTCTCACCGGCAGTGACAGCACTTATGCTGCACTCGAAAGATTTCATGATGAATTATGGGAACAAAAGCTTCAGAATGTTCGAATATTATCCGAAAAGGCCAGTCTTTATCTTACATTTTTATTGATGTTGTCACTCTTTAGCGTCATTATGGTGGTGGTTGCACCAATTATGATAAATATAAACTTATAGGAGGCACATATGCTACTAAATCATTTATTACCACTCTTGCCACGAAAGGTCTTTTGCTTGGTTAAAAGCGCCAAAGTCCAGGACGAAAGAGGCCTGGGCACCATCGAAATGGTCATCCTACTGGCTGTCCTTATCGGCCTTGCTTTTATGTTCAAAGGCTTTATAGGTGATATTTTCAAGAGTATAACAGAAGGCATCAATACAAACGACCTTGGAAATGCCTCAAAGCTTGCACCATAGGGATGGTATATCTATGAATACTCTTGAAAACAAAAACAAGTTCCACTCGGAAACGCTATGGGGTCAACCAGTTGACCCCATTCATCTTAAAATGCTACAAAATATTCATTTGAACATGCTGGCCCCCTTGATTGAAATTGAAGAGAAGGGGGAGAAGACAACATTCTCATACGACATCTCTGGTTTAATCTCTGTTCATGAATTGCTGGAAAGCCAGCGCTTTAACCAAAGACTCATACATCACTTACTTGAAAGCACGTTAAAGCTACAGCTCGTCCTTGACCAATATATGCTGAGTATTGACATGGCGAGATTTGATGAAAGGGCTTTATACTACAAGTCTTCATCAGACCAGTTCATCTGGATTTTACAACCCCTTGATCGCTCAAAAGTCGAAGCTCAAAGGGAACAGCTCCTATTTTTTAGACATCTTTTTATAGAGCTTGACCTTCTTAAGTCATCTGAGCTAACAAGTCTTTTAACGACATCAGAATTCACATTGACCAATCTCTGCCAGTGGTTTCAAAAAAAAACAAGCCAGTTAAATGTCATAAATGATGCACCTCAAATGTCAGTGCCGCTTTTGAAGTGGCTACCAAAGTCCATATTAGCACTTATGACCCGTCACAAGGGAGATAGGGGAACTGCCATGCCAACAAGCGCTTTAGAAAATATTAACCAGACATCCAGCAAGTCTCTAAAAAAGACATCCTATGTCCATCGTCATCCCATTCTATTGTCAAGAGACCAGCCCGCCCTTCATTATAAGATCTATTATGAAACCTGTCTAATCGGCCGAGATGATAAGTGCGAGCTCAGTATAGATGAAACCTCTATTAGCCGTGAGCATGCAAAACTATACACTGGTGAGGCTTCCTTCCTAATCGAGGATTTAGAATCGACTAATGGCACTTTCGTAAATAATCAAAGAGTTAAGGGGAAAGTCAACCTACAGCATGGGGATGAGCTTAGAATTGGACACTGTGATTTTATCTTCCTCACATAATTTTTTTGATTTTATAGAAATTTTGCAAATATCAAGTGCCTTTTTATGTTATTATGTTAAGGTGAGTAGTGCCTGAACTGCACTGTAAATCGGAAAAGAACCGGTTAAAGGTTAATAACAAATTAAGGAGTACACAAATGATTAATGATGTAAAAGAAGTTCTTTTTTCTGAAGAAGCATTAAATGCTAAAGTAAAGGAAATTGCAGCTCAAATCTCAAAGGACTACCTTGGGAAAGAGCTTTTATTAGTAGGTGTTTTAAAGGGTGCAAACGTTTTTATGTGTGATTTAATGCGTGAGATTACCTTTCCAATTATGATTGATTTTATTGCGGCTTCAAGCTATGGACATTCTACAGAATCATCTGGCGTCGTTAAAATTTTAAAAGATCTTGACTACAGTATCGAGGGAAAAGATGTCATCATCGTTGAAGATATCATCGATACCGGTTTAACCCTGAATTATTTAATAGAAAACTTCAAATCTAGAAACCCTAGAAGCCTTGAAATATGTACACTTTTAGATAAACCAGAAAGAAGAATCGCCAACATCAACGTCCGTTATGTAGGTTATAAAATTCCAGATGAATTTATCGTAGGTTATGGTATTGACTATGCTGAAAAGTACAGAAATTTACCATTTATCGCTTCATTAAAGGAATCGGTGTATACAAAGTAGTTGTATATATTTTATAAAATTGCGTGTTTTCATTTGACGATTGGGTACTAACCTTATATGATTTAATTAAAATATGCGACGAGGTGGATTTATGAATTTAGCAAAATATATTGATCATACGATTTTAAAGCCTAATATTACAGATCGTGAAGTCATAAAAGTATGTGATGAAGCAAAAGAACATCATTTTTTCTCAGTATGTGTTAACCCTTACTTTGTGCCATTGGTGGCAAAAGAGTTAAAGGGAACGGATGTAAAAGTGACTTCAGTTATAGGTTTTCCGCTTGGGGCAAGCACAAGCGAAATCAAAGCTTTGGAAGCAAAAAAAGCCGTAGAAGATGGGGCAAATGAAATCGATATGGTTATCAACGTGTCTGCACTTAAAGATGGTAAATACGACTATGTTCAAAAGGACATTGAAGCAGTGGTGGGTGCCATCAAAGGCAAGGCCATCTTAAAGGTAATTATTGAAACCTGTCTATTGACAGATGCAGAGAAGGTAAAGGCATGTGAGCTTTCAAAAGCAGCTGGCGCACAATTTGTTAAGACATCAACGGGTTTTAGCACAGGTGGTGCTACTGAAGCTGATGTCAAGCTCATGAAAAAAACAGTTGGTGATGCCTTAGAAGTTAAAGCATCAGGTGCCGTAAGAGATTATGAAACTGCGTTAAAAATGGTGGAAGCTGGCGCAACTAGAATTGGTGCTTCATCATCTGTTGGGATCGTAACAGGTCATCAGTCAGAACCCTCGGATTACTAAAAATCTAAAGTTTAAATAAAATCGAGCGTTGGTTTACGTAATTATATTATGTCAACTAGCGCTTTTTATTTGCGCTTTTCACCATTGTCATTGAGTTGTAATGTTTTTCTAATCCAATTTTCAGCATAATCCTAATGAGATGTGGTATATTAATACTATAAGCATAACAATATGAGGTGAAAGATGAATTTTAAAGATGTTAATCTTTATTTCTATGCAAAATTAATTGCTGTGGGCACAATTGTCATATTATTTTTAACAAAAACGCCAATTTGGACCTTAATCGCAAAGGGCATAAAGCCTGTGGTCTACGCTTTTATTATTGCCTATATCCTGGATTACTGCGTCAGATACTTCGAAAAGAAATTGAAGTTCAACCGGATTATATCCATTATTATTACTTTTGCAATTTTTATTTCTATAATAGTTCTATTTGGTGCTTTAGTGGTACCTCGTGTTGTTGATACCGTCAGTATACTTATAAATTCTATAGGTGATGCCGATATTAATCTTGATGACATCTTTAGACAAGACTTCAATAACATTTATTTGAATGAAATTCAGCAGAGTATTATCAATGCTCTAACGCCCATGCTACAAAAATTGACCAATGCAACTGGAACTGCTGTCTTGCTCCTTGTAAATGAAATCCAAAAGATCACTTCAGGGTTAATTTCATTTATTGTAGCTTTCATTATCTCCATCTATATGCTGGCTGAGAAGAACGATCTTGTTGCAAGATTGAAAAGACTTATTTTTGCCTATTTTGATGACCATCATTCAAATTGGATTATGTATACCTCTAGAAAGGCCCATTATATTTTTAAGGATTTTGTTGTGGGTAAACTCTTAGACAGCTTTATCATTGGTGTCCTTTCATTTGTAATTCTATCTATTTTTGATTTTGAATTTAAACTTTTGATTGCCATCATCATTGGATTGACTAATATGATTCCATATTTCGGACCATTTTTAGGCGCAGTCCCGGCAGCAATCATTACTTATATTGGAACGCCTAGCGCACCTGTAAATGTCCTTTGGATTTTGTTGATCATATTAATTATCCAGCAATTAGACGGGTGGGTCATCGGACCATTTATTCTAGGAGATTCAGTAGGCGTCAGTGCATTTTGGATTATTTTAGCGGTGACCATAGGGGGTGCAACCTTTGGCGTATTAGGTATGTTCCTAGGTGTGCCGGTTCTCGTTCTCATAAAAACCCTACTAGAAGATGATATCCAGAAAAAACTGTATTCAAAGGGTTACGAAGGTCTCGAAGAACAATTTATCAGAACGAAAAGAAAAGCAAAAGAAAAGTAGGAGGGTGTAAATGGTTGGCATTTTAGTGGTTGATATTAATACAACAACTTCATATCGCATAAAAAAACTGCTGGAAAATACAAACACTGAAATTATAACAGCAACGACCTCTATGGAAACGATAAACCGAGTTTCAGGACCTGAAAGAAACATAGACCTAGTGATCATTGACGTTCAACTTGGTCCTGAAGATGGCTTTGATTTGATTAGTCATATCAGGTCTATAAAGGAAGATATTGTCATTTGTATCGTCACTGCTCAAAATACCAGACGGTCTTTTGTTAAAGGTATTAAAGTAGGGGCTTCAGATTATGTCCTTAAGCCATTTGAAGATGACTACTTAAGGCAAAAACTACTCTATCATATAGATTCTATTGAAATGTCAAAAGCCATTCCAAATCAATCACCAAAAGCAATTGATCAGGCCATCTACAATGCTGTTAAGAAGGCAATCCGTGAAGGTTATGAGCTAATGATCGGTTTATTTATTCTCTATCACACAAGTTCTGAAACCACTGTTGATGTCAATATTAAAGACCTGGCCATCTTAAAATCTATGACACATTACTTTAGCAGCCATTTGACCGTTGAGGATGAGTTTTATACCTACGGTTCTAACGGCGCTGTGATCATCATGCCAAAGCACAAGCTCGACCAAAAACAAGAACTGATCAATGAGTTCGAAAACCTCATTCAAGAGTTCACGACATCATATGGTATAAAGGATACTTTGATCACTTTTGATTTCATCAGTTTACCATTTGAAGTTGATCCAAAGGAAAATGCAATCTCCATTTTGGCAAAAAGGGTGGAGGAAAAGGTCAAATAGAAAACCATACTAAATCTAAGGCACATTTGAGTTTACTTTATCAAATGTGCCTTCTTTATGTTCAAATAAACGTTTTAACACTACAAATTTGGGTAAATTATTGACATGTGAAGGTGGTGAGTTCAATCGTAAAGATGAGAAAAATAATGGTTTTAGTGGTGATTTTAAGTCTACTCCTCATAAGTTCAACCATAGGCTATTTGGATACACCATTGGCAGAGCGTGACGATTATATTCATATTTTAATCGTTTCTTCTTATGCCCGGGACTTTGCACACACCAGAGATGCGGAAAAAGGTATCGTGGAAACCTTAAATTCAAAATACAATCATATTATTTTCAGATACGAGTATTTGGACTCAAAGAACTATACAGATCAAATTTTTAGAGATATGCAGGCTAAAATCTATCGGGAAAAATATTCAAAAACACCTATAGACTTAATCATAACCGTTGATAATAATGCCTTAACCTTGATTAAAGAGATTAAGGATGATATTTTTGAAGGCGATATTCCTGTAATTGCAACAGGTCTAAACGGAATGGATGCAGTTATTAACGAAGATCCTGAATTTTATGATAAAAATCCATTTTACCTAATTGCAGAATTGCCTGATTATAAAAGGGGACTGGAACTTGCCATTAATCAATCCAAAGTTAAACCAACTGATATCTATGTGATTGGGGATCAAACAGAAACTACCTTAAA
>NZ_JBVBZF010000015.1:0-25326 GCF_057447755.1 Fusibacter sp.
AATAAGCCTTGAGCACCTGAATTTAACTTACTGTCAATAAGACTGATTTTTTTAGATTTATGATCTACTGTCTCCATGGCGCGATGATAGTTATCATACATGCCGCTGAGTTTTGAGGAAACAGAAAGTATAATAACACTTTCATAATGCATGAGCATCCAATCCAACTTTAGTTTAATTTGCTGGACATCTGTTTGACTGCTCTTGGGGTAAGCCTGCTTTTCAAGGAGCGGGGCTAAACCTGAAGTATTAATGGTTTGTTTATCCAGATACGTTTGCCCATCAGCGTGAACATTTAATGAAATCATGTGAATTTGTAGCGCTTCTAGGACACTTTGAGGCAAGTCACAAATTGAGTCTGTTAAGATCCCAATTTTAGCCATTGAATGATGTTTAACATTGACCTGCAACGCCATATCATCCACTTTAGCCTTGGTAACTTTGTAATTGGCATTTACAATTAAATTCATTAGTTTAAGGGGATTATTGGCATGAATATGGACTTTTGAAACCCTTCCATTTCCCGTTACGACAATTGCATCTCCCATCCCCTCTATCAGGTCTTTATGGGTGAACGCACCACTTATTGTAAATTCACAGCAATATCTGTTGGTTATCGCCTCTAATTCATGATCAATATGTAGCTCATTTGAATCATCCTCTTTAAATACCAGTGGCCCCGCCTCAATCAACAAGTGGTTACCGATCTTGGAAAAATCATCTGAACAGGCCTTAATGCCCTCTAAAAAATAGACAAATCCCTTTGCACCAGAATCGACGACTTGATATTTTTGTAAAACATCTAAATGCATAGGTGTCTCTTCTAATGCTAAAATCGCCTTTTCATAGGCATTATTAAAGAGCTCGTTAAAGGTATAATAATTCATATATTCATTGTTTATAAACTCAGCCCACACTCTAATTACAGTGAGCATAGTGCCCTCAACCGGTTTTGAAACCGAATGGTAAGCTTCCTCAGATGCCTTAACAATCCCCACACCAAATTCTTCAATTGTCACCTCTTTGAGATGGCCAAAAGCCTTTGAAATGCCGCTTAAGAAACTCGCAAATATTACACCAGAATTACCTCTTGCACTTGTAATTGCTGCATTAGACATAGAATTGATCACGATGCTAAAATCATTTGAAATAATGGTTTCATCCATGGTTGACGTTAGAGTCATCAATAAATTGGTACCTGTGTCACCATCCATTACTGGAAATACATTTATGGCGTTTAAATGCTCTTTTCTGGAAACGACAGCACTTACACCAGCACTAAACATCTTAAAAAACTGATAGCCATTCATTCTTTGTTCATCCATATTATGCCCTTTCCTATCAATCTATTTTACTTTTTACTAAAAAATACGCATGTGTTTCACATATACCCTTATTTGAGATTAATATTTACAATTACCTTATCGCTTTTATAATCTATTTTTGTTATTATAGATTTAATTATAAAAAAGTAGGGTAGAAAATTCAAAATTCTACAGGAGGTTTACATTGAAAGATTACAATATTTTTGATATTATTGGGCCGATTATGATTGGGCCTTCAAGCTCTCACACTGCAGGTGCCTGCCGAATTGGATACGCTGCTCAAAAAATCATTAAATCTCCCATTACTGAAGTGACTTTCATTCTCTACGGGTCCTTTGCCAAAACATACAAGGGTCATGGGACCGATGTGGCCTTGCTTGGTGGTATTTTGGGTCTTAAGCCAGACGATGAAAGACTTGTTGAAGCTTTTAAAATCGCTGAAAATAGAGGTCTTAAGTTTGAATTTGTCTCCACCGAAGATGAAGCTGAGCACCCCAACACCGTACTGATCCGTGCAAAGACTAATATGCTTGAAACTTGGGAAATTGCTGGTATTTCAATAGGTGGCGGAAAAATGATTATCCGCTCCATCAATGGCATAGACGTACAATTCACAGGTGAGTATAATACACTGGTGACACATCACAAGGACAGTTCTGGGATGTTGGCTAGAATTTCAACCATCTTATCAGAAAACAGAATCAACATCGCCTTCATGAAGCTCTATCGAGAGGAGCGCGGTCGCAAGGCCATTGGCATTATAGAGGCTGATGAGAAAATACCGAAAAACGTCGTAGATGAGCTTGTGCGAATCGATGGCATGATCTCAGTTAATGTCATTCAGAAAATATATGAATAGGAGTGCTTATGAAATTAAATAGTGCTTTAGAAGCAATAGATTATTGTCAAAATAAGGGCGTTAGCCTAGATGCACTTGCACTGGCTTATGAATCTAAAAAAACAGAGAAAACACCTGAGTATATAGAAAGTTATTTGAAATCCGTTTTGAAGGTCATGGAAAATGCTGTGACCTCAGGTATAAACGATGAAGATAATTTAATTCATGGTAAAATCATCGGCAATGACAGTATTCAAATGAAAAAAAGATTTGAAAATGAAAAAACGGTCTGTGGCAAGACCATTGCAAAAGCAGTTGCCTATGCACTGAGTACCATGGAAGTGAACGCTTCAATGGGGAAAGTAGTTGCTTCGCCGACAGCAGGCTCATGTGGTGTCCTTCCAGCAGTTTTTATGACGATGAAAGAACGCTTTGAGCTTGATGAGCAAACGCTTGTTAAGGGCCTTCTCGCTGCCAATATGGTCGGAAGCATCGTTGCAAGAAATGCTACAATCTCAGGTGCTGAGGGTGGCTGTCAAGCCGAAGTTGGCACAGCATCTGCCATGGCTTCAGGAGCAGTGGTCCATATGATGGGCGGTAGTGTGGAAGAGGTCTTTAATGCAGCAGCCATGTGCTTTAAAAATCTACTCGGACTTGTGTGCGATCCGATTGCGGGTCTGGTTGAAAGCCCATGCGCCAAACGAAATGGTATGGGCGCTGCAAACGCACTATTATGTGCCGAAATGTCCCTAGCAGGAATTAAGAGTATTATCCCATTTGACGAGGTTGTAGAAGCTATGTATCGGGTTGGCAAAGCCATGCCCCCATCCTTAAGAGAAACCTCTATGGGAGGACTTGCAACCACTAAAACAGGCGTTCAAATCGCAACTGATTTATTTTCAAAGTAAGCCTAATTTCAGCTTATCTCAATTGTCAAAAAGGTGTTATCAACATGCATATGCATACTGATAACACCTTTTATTGTAGAGCATTAGTTTTTATCCAGCTTTGAGCAAGAATCTTCCACTTGCGAAAAGCGGTTAGATGAGAACGATAACGACAAAACAAGGTTTTGCGTTAAACGCACCTTAATCCAATTTGATATGGCAATAGCCACCTGGATTTTTCTTTAAGTACATTTGATGATATTCTTCTGCTGGATAGTAATAGTCTAAAGTGGTCACCTCAGTCACAATTGGCTTTTCATATTTCTTCTGCTCATCTGACTTTGATTGCTCAATCGTCGGAAGATCAGCAGGATCCACATAGTAAATGCCTGTTCTGTATTGCGAACCAATATCGCCGCCTTGTCTGTTTAAAAGTGTTGGGTCAATGACCTTCCAAAAATGGGTCAACAAGGTCTCTAGACTAATTTCCTCAGGATTATAGTGAATATCTAAAACTTCTGCATGTCCTGTAGTATTGCTGCAAACTTCTTTATAGGTAGGCTCTTTTGTCTCACCATTAGCATAACCCACTTCTGTTTTTTCAACGCCTTTGAAACGTTCGAAGTAGGCTTCCATTCCCCAAAAACAGCCACCTGCCAATACGATTCTCTTCATATCAATCTCCTATTAAACTCGATTAATTAGTGTCTCTAATTTAATTATAGCGATTGAATCAAACCGTGTAAAGCCTCTTATTTTAAGCCCATAAGAACTGCTGCAAACATGAAGACACTTGCAAAACCAAATAAAACGACTTGGAATTTCCATTGGAATTTAAACCATTTATTCCAATCTAATTTCGCAACACCTAAAACGCCCATTAAGCAACCTGATGTTGGCACAATAAGATTTGTAAAACCATCTCCAAGTTGGAAGCCTAGTACAGCAACCTGCTTCGTAACGCCAACGAGTTCAGCAAGTGGTGCCATTAAAGGCATCGTAAGCGCTGCTTGTCCTGAACCTGACACGACAAAGAAGTTGAAGATCGATTGGAATACATACATAATCCACGCTGTTAAAATTGATGGCATTCCGCTTAAAACATTTGACATACCTGCTAAAACAGTGTTTAAAACAGATGGCGCATTTGCCGAGCTATGTCCTAAAACAAGGACGATACCTTGAGCCATACCCACAACTAGGGCTGCGCCCACTAAATCCTTAGCACCATCTTTAAAAGATTCTGCAATTGAGTTTACACCCATATTGTTGAGCTTAAATACAACACCTATAATCCCTGCCACTAAGCCCATTGTAAAGAAGACTGTCGCAATCTCAGGAATATAGTATCCATGTTTTTGTACCCCCCAGATCGTCCATACGATACCGAGTAAGATTGTGGTTAATACCAAAACGTGACCTATTTCAAGCTTGTTTGTAGAAATATCTTTGTTAGAGAATTCCTCGCGATATTGGTGGTCTGATTCATATGCAACTGATAATGTTGGATCCTTCTTGATACGTTTGCCGTAAAGCATTGTAAATGCGATTCCTAACGCTGTGAAGAAAATCCACATAACAATACGGAAACCTGATCCTGAACCAACCTGTATCCCTGCAATTCCCTGGGCAATTGCCACTGAAAATGGATTCATCCATGATGTTGCAAATCCAATTTGAGTCGCACCATATGTGATTAAAATCCCCACAATCGCATCATAGCCCATGGAAATCATAAGCGGTACGACAATCATGGCAAATGGTATTGCTTCCTCTCCCATACCAAAGATTGCACCACCTGCTGAAAATGCTAAAAACAATACTGGGATTAAAACGATATCCGCATTCTTAAATTTAGTGATGATATTGATGATACCAGCGTCTACAGCGCCTGTTTTAAGGATAATCCCAAACGCACCACCAACAACGAGAATAAAGGCAACTACACCAACTGCTGATCCCCATTTATCACCTGTTACAAGGCCCTCAAACATGTAATTTAGGAAACCGACATCGCCCCACTTTTCAAAAACCTTAATGGCCTTTGTCTCACCTGTGTTGACAAAATCTTTATATTCTTGTACCACAGTGGCACCCTCAAGTTCAACTGCTTTTGCCTTTGATTTCTTGATACTGCCCATTTCCTCTTCACCTTTAAACACATATGTTTTAGATGAATCTGTTGCATCAATTGTGTAGCTAACACCTTCAATTTCTACATCTTTTACCGAATTGTCTTCTACTGATGCAATCACTTGATCATTGGTATCAAGTACCACATAACTTACGTTAAAAAAGCCTGTTGGAACCACATAAGTTAATAATGCTGCAAGTAAAACAATAAAGAATATGATGACGTAAGTGTCTGGCATGCGCCATGTTTTGTTAGACATAATATTTCCCCCTTATTTTTTTGGTCATACTAGTATAACGCAAAATAGATGCCAAAATTATAAGACGATATTTGTCAAAATATTTGCTAAAAAACCCTGTATTTCTTATTTAATGGTGGTTTATGGTGATTTGTGTTCCTATAAATCAACCACAACCCCTTGAGTCACCAATTAAAGATTAAATTGACTGTAGGCTTTTTCTGTCAATTGTATGCCGATTCGCCCCTTATGAATCTCTAAAAGTTCTTTGTCTTTTAAGTGATTCAAGATTCTTCTGACTTGATTTTCCGTCCTAACGAAACGAGAGGATTGACTTGCCTCTGCTAAAGTCTTACGACTGATCGCACAGTCTTTCCGTGTGAACTCAAAGATCATATCAAGAAAGTGCTTTTCTTCCTCTGTTAAAAATAGGCTTTCACCATGATGGTGAACCTCTTCAGAGGTGTTAATGGGACTTGAAACCCTTTCAGCTGATTCAGACCGAATAAAAAACTGGTCCATTGGTAAATCTTCCACTCTCAATGTATCTTCTTTACGAACCGCAAGCATATAGGTAATGGAATTCTTCAGTTCCCGAATATTGCCTGGCCAATGATAGGCAACAAGTCTTTTAATGAGTTCTGGTTCAAATTGTATGGCCGTGGTACCAATGCTTTGATTGATGTGCTCACATAAGACTGGAATATCTTCACGTCGCTCTCTAAGGGGTTGTAAATGTATAAATCCCATTTTAAGGCGATAATATAAATCTTCTCTAAACTGGTTTTTTGCAACCATCTCGCTTAAATCTTTATTGGTCGCTGCAATGATGCGTACGTCAATCGATCGGATTTCATTAGCCCCAATGGGCATAATTTCTTTTTCTTCCAAGACTCTTAATAGACGTAACTGGACTTTTAATGAAATATCACCAATTTCATCTAAAAAAATCGTACCCCCGTTGGCCTCTTCAAACAAACCTGTTTTACCACCTTTTTTGGCCCCTGTAAACGCACCCTCTGTATATCCAAAGAGCTCACTTTCTATAAGGTCATCTGGCAAGGCACTAAAGTTCACCGCCAAAAATGGTTCTTCAGCACGATTGGAATGCTTGTGAATGGCACTGGCTGTAAGTTCCTTACCTGTACCACTTTCTCCCTGAATCAGTATGGTCATATCTGTCTTAGCCAGCTTTCGAACGACATTTCTCACCTGTACCATGCCTGAGGATTCTCCCACTAGGTCTGTAAGGTCATATTTTGCCACGTGTCCCTTTCTCAAAGCCTCTAAACGAGCTTCCTTGGCTTGATAATGCGCTTTAGATGATTTAAAGGATGCACAAATCAAATCATTCTGGTCCATCTTGAACTTAGTGACCACATACTCATTGCCATCTAAATGGATGTTTTGAGATTGATCCATTTTTTCGTCCATTAAAAACAGCAAAAGCTTTTTATTATGAATGACTCTATTGAGCATGTTGCCTACAAATTTATAGCCTCTCGCTTTGAGGATCTGCTTGAGAACATCATTAAAAACGACAACTTTGAACTGCTGATCAAACATGATTAAGCCTTCATTGAAGCTGTCAATGACGCGTTCCAAATTTGAATTTAACTTGACCACTTCATTTCTTGACTGGGCCAATCCCTTGGCTATTTTAATAATTTTCTCCAGATACATTTTTGAAAAAGAACCTGAAGATACTTCAAGTAAATTTAAATGTGATAATATCTTGGCTATGGTGGTGAAATCAAATATTCTCGGTCCAATATCTATAATATGATCGATATGGATTGGGACATATTGAACTTCTCCTGGCGTAATTGCAACTTTGTATTGCGACAGATCAAGGTCTGCACCTGGATAATATAGCCCCATATCAATGTGGTCTAAACCTATTTCAACCATGGCAAGGCGTGTTTCTTCTACTGTAAGTTCCAAATCATTGACGAGTAAAACAGGTGTCCTGTCTGGTATGGAAACCACGAGATCAAGCTGATCATAATTAATCGTCCGCTTCCCTATGATTTTAGGCGTTGTGGCTTTAACAAGCCCTTGTGCTAGAACCTCTTCATACATGGCCTTACTTGAATAAATCTCCAAGTCACAGGCTTCAATCGAGGAGATACCATCATCACCAATATAATTTATGATTTCAAAATCCTCAGGTATAAAATCACCGAGCTGCTTTCGGAGTGCTTTAGATGTTTCACCTGATCCTGATATCAATGCAATTTTACTCATTTTGCCTCCACTATCCCATACAAGCGTTCTCTTATAAAAAGCCTAATTACCTTCGAGTCTGCCTACATGTAAAAAATGCCGTATATTAATCCTCTGATTATATTATACAGCATTTCTCTAACTTTTCTATTTTTCAAATGTACCCCGTTTAAGGATTTCTCCATCACGCATCATAACACTACCCATTGCAATAACATCCGTAATCTCATAGGATACTTCATCAACGAAAACAAGATCTGCATCCTTACCCTGACTTATTTCACCCTTGTTCTTAAGTTTTAAAATATTTGCAGGGGTCTTTGTTATTGGCAATAAGGCCTCTTCAATTTTCATTTCATGCTGTAAGATGAGCTCCTTGACACTTTCATATAGCGATGAAACGCTTCCAACATCTAAACCAACAAGCTTTCCACCCTTATCAAACAGGGGTAGGGAACCTTGTCCATCCGAAGTAAAAGTCATATGACTTGCCTCTATACCAAAGTCTAATCCCCTAACGTAAGCATCAGACGCCCTTACTTCTCCTTCTTCAATAAACTGTGGTACTGTAGAAGTTGTGAAATCTATAAAACCGCCCTCCTTGGCATAGACCAGGGCTTCGTTATAAAGTTCTCGATTTCGATTGGCATGTGTCGGCAAAAACTGCCTTGCTGGGATTTCCGTGTTTCTAATCATGAAGAACAAATAGTCCAGCATTTCTTTGCCATCACCTAAGTGAACATTCACCAGGCCTGCCTTGCCTGATAAAATACCACCAACTCTTGCATCAGCACAAACCCTTGAAAACTCATCAATTGTAGGTGACGAGCTCCTGTGATCTGACAGCGCAATTTCACCCACACCAATAATTTTATCGATCATAAGAAGATCTTTTTGCACAGAATCTGTAAGGGTTTTAAGTGGCAGTCTATAAGAACCAGTATAAACGTAGGTCGTAATACCTTCTTCTTCTAACCCCTTTGCTTTGGCAATTAAACTTTCCATACTTCTTGTAATGCCATCAGTACCAAGACAGCCCACTACTGTTGTTACACCACCTACAATTAGGTCTGAAAGCATAATTTCAGGGGTTCTTGTCTTGTAACCACCTTCTCCGCCTCCGCCTAAAATATGTACATGGCCATCAATAAATCCTGGAAAAACAAGTTTGCCACTTGCATCAATAACTTCTATCAAGTCAGGATTTGCCTTTAGGTCTATCGTGTCCTCCACAGCCGCAATGTAATCGCCTGCTATCAAAATGTTCTTTTCGCCTAAATACTTAGGTGCATACACCTTGGCATTTTTTATGAGTTTTATCATGTATTCCTCCACTTATTATTAGATTATCATGCCGCCCCTCTGAGTTCAATTCTAAAATAAAATAGAGGGGGGTAAAAGTGACAGCATACACAACTGTCACTTTTGGGTGGATCTTATGGAAAGCTTATGGGTTAAGCCTTTCTAAATATTGATCAAAATGCTTGAGCAATTCAAGACCAAGTTGATCTTTTGAAAAGCCTAATCTTGTCTCAGCACCTTCTTTTTCAACAACCTTAAAGGTCGCTTTTGATATTTGATTACCGAGTTTTAACTTATGAATCAAATAATCACCAACATCTTCATTGAGAACTGCCACATCAATTTGGTTTTTTAACAATTTCTTTATAAGCACTTCGTCTCTGCTGACAACAACCTTCTTAATGGCCTTGTCTTCCCTTAATCTTTTAAAATAATTATATCCACTCACGACACCGACCTTATATACCTGCAAATCCTCATATTGTTCAATGGCTTTCCCAATCGTATAAAAGGTGTATACACTCTGGGTTCTATAAGGTTTGCTAAAGTTCAAGATTGCAGTTCGATCCTCCCTATAGCTAATGGTAGGCAAGATATTCGACAGGTTTTCCTGAATCATTTTAAGAGAAGTGTCCCAGGGTACAAGTTGAAATTTTACAGGTAAAGGATAGTTTTTAAAAGCCTCTTGGATAAGACTTACGTCCTTGCCGCTAAAGGTACCGTCTTCATAGATGATATAAGGATCATAGGGTGATGTGGCAATGATAATCGCCTCTTGAGCCTTACTCTCTTCTTCAAGTAGGTCAAAGCCTGCTTTTTCAATATCTGTCACTAGGTTTGTAAGTTTTTCAAGTTCGCCAACTTCGTCGCTTAAGTGGGATTTAATCTCCTTAATATTTTCATTGACTTCCTTTGAATCTGAAATGAACTCAGTGACATTTCGAGATGTTTCATTAAGGCCATGGGTCATACTGTTCTTTAGGTTGCCAATCATAGTATTGGTTCGAATTGCAGATTCAAAGGTATCCTTTATAGAATCCATTTGCTTGATACTATCCACAACATTTTGAGAATCCAACTCGATCGTCTTGACAATATGAGTCATGCCCCTAGAAATATCACTAGATTGCTTGGTAAATATTTTAATGAAATTCATAAGATTTTGAGTTACAAGATCAGTTTCCAGCGATAATTTTCTCACTTCATCCGCAACAACTGCAAAACCTCGTCCATATTCTCCGGCCCTGGCTGCTTCAATAGAAGCATTAAGTGCCAACAAGTTTGTTTGAGAGTTGATTTTTTTTATTTTATCAATCATAGAACTGGCCTGAATCGCCAAGGTATTTAAGTCTTCCACTTCCGTCCTTGAACGTTGCAAGTCCTCTGTTGTCTCTTTCAGTTTCACTGCACTTTTATGGGTATTTTCTGTTGTATTTATAAGCATTTCTCTAGATTTAATCAGTTCATCTGACAGTTTACCACTTTCACTTGAAAATCTTCCAAAAGCATCTGTAATGCTTTCAAATTCAGAATACATTTCGTTGACATTCTGCATCTGACGGCTTGATACAGCTTGCAGTAGACCTGCATTTACTTCAATATCAAGCATATCCATCTTTATATTATCAACGTTCACTGAAAACTCTGTAATAAATCTTAACAATTCTTCAGAAGTTGATCTCATATGCGCCCCTTTACCAATCTAATTTCCGATTAATAAGTGACGATTGCGCTTTGTGAAGGCAATCGTCACTTCTAATAATCCTATTTTAAAAGTGTCTCTACTTTTTAGGAATGTTTAAAACTTGACCTACCACTAATTGATTTGGATTTTTAAGTGCATTTGCCTTCTTTAAAGCCTCAAGGCTCACACCATGATTTTTAGCAATTTTCCAAAGGGCGTCTCCCTCACGCACTTTATACAAGTCAGCTCTTTGAATATCTATTTTAATTGGGTGGATATCCATTTCTACATTTTCAAATGAATATAAATCTGCTGCGCCGGATTGTCCCCAATAGCCTTCTGTTGTCTCACCATTTCTAAAGGTAAACTCAAACCCATTTTTTCCTTCACCAAAAAGATAAGTTTTAACTTCAGATTTTGCTTCATTATCAACCAGTTCAAAGGCAATAAAATCTCTAAATCTTTGATTTGGACCCATAGAGCCACCTACAACAGTCTCTGGTGTATTGAGATATTCATAGCCTAAAGTCGTATACTTATCAGCATCCATGAGTGCAGTGTGTGTGCTTAAATCATATTGGTCATTGCCTTCAATATAAGATACTAAGAACCCATCATAGCCATTTCCCGATCTTGCATTTGTTGCATCTAAGATAACCACGCCGCCAGTACCTGCCACTCGGATCATCTGAGTTCCCGCATCGAAAATAAGCGCTGTGTTCTCTTCTACACCATATGCGTAATTTGATACAGACTTATGGTCATAGGCAACTACAGCCAAACGTCCCAACCTTGCTTTACGATCAAAATGTTGGTCTACAATACCATCCTTAAAAAAGCCTAGGCCCTTAGTCACCACAAGACCACCAGCATTCTGATAATCTAATGAAGAATCATCAAAATTCTCAGTATAGCCATAATCCAAAGCACTTAAACTATCGCCACCTGCGATCATGGTCTCACTCATAATGGCTGCACCAGCACTTGTGCCACCGATAACGCCACCACCATGATACATTTTCTTCATGGCAGTCAATACCAATGTTTCTGAGCCGTCAGCATTTAACAAGACATCTGTAATTCTAATTTGATCTCCCCCGATGAACCAAATTCCTGTAAGGCCTTCAACTTGCTTGGCAACCTCAGCATTATTACCATTTTTAATCCAATCTGACTCATCAACCTCTTCCGTTTTTGAATCATCTTTTGTCAACAATGGCAAAACCACCACTTGAGATTTATCAAGGCCTCTTGCCACCATATCTTCTGTAAACATCTTTGCGTATTTACTTGGACTGCCACTTGCTGCAGGGACGATACCAATTTTAGCATTCTCTACGCCACCAGCAAGTTCTATAAAGGCATTATAAACATCATCGTTGTCAGCTCTTAAAGCACCCCCAACAATCACAAGTTTTCCATAATTGCCTGTTTCATTTGCAAAACTTGGCATCATTGAAAACATCAAAACAAAACACATCAATAAACTCAATAACTTTTTCATTTTCCCCTCCACTAAATCTAAATTTGTATTTCTCATGTCTTTTAATATACGCAAATATGATGCCATGCCATATGGCCTAAAATAAAATCATTCTTCACATCCATTTCACCTTGTTTAACCATTTAACCCCTTTATCGCACATTTAATCCTTTTTTCCACCAGTCCCCCATCAACCATCACCCTTTTATGCAAAAAAATAAAACCCTATTCTTTAAATGCCTTAAGCTCCACTCAAAATCAGACCATAAAATCCAATATTGTGAAGGCTCTTACATTATTAAAACAGGGTTTTAATTTAATTATTAAATTTTTAAAGGGCTTTTAATAAAACTCTTGCCGGTAAACCTTCCACTTTAGAGACTTTAATCGGCAGACATAGCATCTCATAATGACCTTCTTTGATGTTTTTAAGTGCAATGCCTTCAATAATATAAATATGGTTGCCAAGCAATATCTTATGTGTCGGATGTTCTGGCTGGCTTCGCTCAATCCCAAGCGCATCAATGCCTACGCACTTAACCCCACATTCAAATAAAAACTGAGCACCGCTTTCCGCAAGAAAGACATACTCAAAATCAAAGATGTCAGTGAGACTATTTACCGTTTTAAGCACTACAATTTCACCCGCTTTGATTTGATCTTTGTAGGCCAACAAGTGGTGTTTCTCAATCTGTTTATCCTGAATGCCTGTAAGATCTATCACAAAACAATTGCCATTGACCGCTTCAATTTCAAAAACATCAGAATCTTCACCGGATTCTATCATGTGAAGGGGCATGTCTATATGCGTCCCTGTATGCAAATCCATGGTGATGCTACTTTCATAATGACTGTGCGTTCCAAAATTAGCGCGATTGATAATAATCGGTTTCTTAACTTCTAAATTTTTATAGACCATCATCTCTGGTGAAATGGTCATGGTCACATCTGTCCATTCCTTAATGTTCATTGTTTCTCCTTTTTAATCTTTCAAATTATTGCTTTAAATAAGCTTCATTTTCCTATTCATATTGGTAAAATGCTCTTTCATCTATATAGGCTTCCTTCATCTTATAGGTAAGTTAAAAATTGACCCCACTCTGATTTAAGCCTTTCAATAATTTCTGACTCGTCTTTATAGATGTGAAGCCTTTCATATTTCTTGAGCTGTTCCAATTGATCTATAACCTTCCACGAACTTTCAATCTCATCCCATCGTGTAAAGAGGGATGCATCATCGTGGATGACATCCAAAATCAATTTTTCATAGGCTTCAGGTGTATTTCCCATAACATTACACAGATGACAATAATCCATCTTCATCGGCATAACATATGATTGAAGGCCAGGTGCTTTGCCGTTGAAAGTCAATGCAATACCCTCTCTAGGGGCAATTTCAATGGTTAATGTATTTTTCTCAGGCTGACCACTTTCAAAGAAGAAATTTGAATTTTTAAATGTAATGACAATGGCAGCTCGTTTTGAATTCATTTTCTTTCCAGTTACCAAATAAAAAGGCGTATTAGCCCATCTTTGGGTGTTGACCGACATTTTAAGTGCAACAAAGGTCTCTGTTTTGGAATCGCTTGGAATACCCTTCTCAGATAAATAGCCGTCATACTGGCCATAAATCATGGGACTCGAAAATTCAAGGTTTTCGAGGACCTTTACCTTTTCATCCTTTATAAGCCTGTCATTTAAGCCATTGGGTTGATCCATGGCTACCAAGGCAAGGGTTTGAAATAAGTGATTTTGAACCATATCTCTTAGTGCGCCAGAACGGTCGTAATAGCCGCCACGCTGCTTTACAGTTTCGGTCTCAAAAGCATAAATTGTAATGTGCTCAATATTATGGTGATTCCAAATGCTTTCAAAGATTTTATTTGCAAATCTAACCATCAAGACGTTTTGGAGCATTTCCTTCCCCAGGTAATGGTCTATCCGATAAATTTGGCTCTCCTCAATTAACCCGAGGAGTAAGTGATTGTATGACTTTGCCGTCTCCAGGTTTTCACCAAAGGGCTTTTCAAAGATAATTTTATCCCGCATATTGCTTCTAACCACCAAATTATTTTCCACAAGTACCTTTGCAATTATGGGGAAAAAACGAGGTGCTGTGGCCAAATAATATATTCTTTCTTGAGCGCTATTGACATTTATGCTTTTCATATAGCTTTGAAAGTCACCGTAGGCCTCTTCATCTGTAAAATCCATCTTAATGTATTTAAGGTGGGTTTTAAAGGCATCCCACTCCGGAAAATCACCCTCTATCTGTCCCTTGATGTGTTCGATAAACAAATCATTTTCATAGGGTTGACGACCGATTAAATTAACGATGAAATGTGACGGTAACTGATCATCCGAGAATAGAACATAAAGCGCCGGTATTAATTTTTTAGTTGTTAAGTCGCCTGTTGCTCCAAATATTGTAAAAATCATACCTTCACCCTATTCTTTATATATTTTATGACCACCAAACTGATTTCTTAGTGCTGCTATTGATTTCTCACTAAAACGATCCTCATCCTTGGATTTAAATCTTGTGAAGAGGGATTGGGTAATAACAGGGGCAGAAACCTTGAGTCTTAGCGCTTCTTCCACCGTCCAGTCCGCTTCACCCGAAGCGTCAACAATACCTCGAATGCCCTCCAAGGTCTCGCTTTCTTTAAAAGCTTCATGCATCAATCTCATTAAAAGACCTTCAATAATAGAACCGTTGCTCCAGACCTTTGAAGTGAGTTCAAAATCCAAATCATATTCAGATGCCTTTAGGATATCAAACCCCTCACCAATGGCTTGCATCATACCATATTCGATGCCGTTATGAACCATCTTCACATAATGGCCACTACCAGAAGCTCCAAAGTAGCCATAACCGTCTTTTATCGCTATCTTCTGCAAGACCTCATCCACATATTCCACTGGTTCTGGATCGCCACCTGCCATGAGACAAGCGCCATATCTTGCGCCTGAAATACCACCACTGGTCCCCACATCTATGAAATCTATGCCCAGTGCATTCAGCTTGGCATATCTTCTTTTAGTATCCTTATAATTTGAATTACCACCATCAATGATGATATCCGACTGCTTTAGCATTGGTATGAGCTCATCTATAAGCTGATCTACCGTTTCGCCAGCAGGCACCATGAGCCAAACCACCTTTCTGGATTCATCCAGATTGGAAATTAAGTCTTTGAGCTCGTAATAGCCGTCAATACCTTCTTCCTTGATATGGTCTACTTTTTCCTTAGAACGATTAAAGACCTTAATATCAACACCTTGATCTCTCATATTTAGGGCAAGTGCATAGCCCATTTTGCCTAAGCCAATTAATCCAATTTTCATTTCATCCCTCTTTTCTTAAAATATCGTTTAGATACTTATTACCCAATTAATATGATTTAAAAATTAAAAAAAACGTCTTATCACAACAAGACTGAAAGTCTGTCATCATAAGACGCTTTATATCATTAGTTTTGAGTTGCTAATAACAAAGGGACATATTCACGGTCGGTTTTGACAATGTGCAAAACCAACCAATCTGCTACGAAGTTTAATAACTCCAGTAGGGTTTCCTTTTGATTTGAGTCAATTCCCTCGAGATCAGTCATATAACCCTCAAGTTTTTTTACAAATAACTTATGCTCAAATTTATGCGCCATTGACCCCATATAATCCACGGCATCAAACAGGGCTTCTTCATCCTTAAAATGTGTAACTGTATAATCCTCTAGTTCTCTTAACATTGCGACGATTTCATCATAATAGTCATCTTTTGTATCGTCATTTACAAGTTCAAATAAACCGCTGCCAATTTCAATGAGCTTTTTGTGTTGATTATCAATGACATCAATACCGAACTCAAATTCTTTTTTCCAAGCTAGCATAAATTTCCCTCCATCGCTATGATCTAAAAAATAGATCACACTATTTCTTTCATTTCATCATAACTTATAAAGGCGTCTTTATCTAGAGCTCAAGTATAAATTTTTTGTTAATTCGACGTGATAATCTTAAGTCGACTTGGCAATATTGAAATTTCCATTGGAAAGCCAATTCCCGCCTCCCCATCTAAGTCTGAGCAGATGATTTCATCACACATGATCTTCATGTTTTTTGTTGTGAAATACTCAATATAGGGGCTTTCAGGATGCTCACCGTTCCAAACTTGAATTAAAAGTGGCATGATTTCAAATACTGGACACTTTTTAAAGAGTAAAACATCTAAAACACCATCATCAATCTTTGAAGTTGGCGATATTTTTCGGAATCCACCAGCCGATTTACCATTCATGACCAAGGCAAAGAATATGGTTTCTTCATATACAGCATTTTCGGCAAAGATTGTTACATCAAAGGGCTTCAATTTTGGAATTTCCTCAAGACCCTTTAAGTAATAAGCGAGTACACCAATTATATTCTTGATTTGCTCATTGACCTTTTGACTGATATCAACCAAGTATCCAAAGCTGGCCACATTTATAAAATACCGTCCATTAGCCACGCCTACATCACAGTTTACCATGTTCTGAGAAAGCGCATTTTCTACCATGCCTTCAATCGTTCTCGGTACATCAAACATCTGGGCAAAGTCATTGGCAGTCCCAACGGGAAATATGGCAATTGGTCTTGTCCATCCAATTTTTAGAAGAATATTGATTACCTGATGTATGGTGCCATCGCCACCAGCTATGATGATACGATCATATTGGGTTTCAATTTCATTCTTTAAAAAAGCCTCTAGGCGTTCACTTTTGTTCAGTCGATAAGGCATCACAAATAAATCCCTTTGCTGAAATTGATCAATGATATAATCCAGTTGATTGTGAAAACCCTTTAATCCAGCCCTCGGGTTATATAGTAGCAATGCTTTCATATGGCATCTGTCTCCTTAAGTGTCACATATTTCGCGTTTGAATAATGAAGTCATTGGTGCATTTTTTGCAGGTGATTTTTACCTTGCCCTTGCCCTTTGGCACTCTTGTTCGATGATTACAATGCGGACAAGCTTCCACGGTATAGTCAATGAGGGCATCAATTTTTGCCCGGTCCAGTCCAACAATGCTCTCATCACCAATGATAAAAGCTGGAACCCCCATCATTTTTCGGTTTGCCATTTCCTGTCTTGCAAATTGGTCCAACTGGACATTTTTCTCTATATATTTATAGCCCATATCATCAAGATAAGCTTTAGCAGTTTTGCAGTGGGGACAGGTACTACTTGTGAACATAATAATTTCTTTCATTTTCTTCACCTCTTAAAGACATACATAAGATTTTCTACCAATGTATTTATACCCATTTAAAAGTCAATTAGTCACATGAAGAATTTGATCAACCCTCTCAAATCCAAGTGAATGGTATAAGTTTATGGCAATTGGGTTCTCCACCTGAAGATAAAACACATAAGGCTCAGGTAAAATTGAATTAATCAGCGTTTGCAGGCAAAATCTTGAAAAACCACAGCCTTGATAATCAGGCATAGTGGCAACACCTACGATTACCTCATCAAAGAAGTCTGTTTGGGCAACGCTGACCAGTTTCCCGTCAAGCCAAATGCCATAAGCCCTCCCCCTCTTCATGTCAAGTTTTGTCCTCATGTAGTCTTCACTTGGATGCCCTTTGAATACCAGCTTGTAAAGGGCTTCCACTTGATTTAAATCATCCGCTTCTAGTTTCTCGCACCTTATTTCTTCTAAAGGCACGCATCCCTTTGCGCCCCCCTTTAAGCGGCTCAAGGCATAGGGTTCCCTACGAACAAGCTTCTCAATTTCAGCACCTGTTCTGGCTTGTCTATAAGGGATGCCTTTTTCTATTTTCATAAATAGAGTCTTGGGTATGATTAAAGTCTTGTAGTCCATCTGGGTTAAATAGGATCTTAAAGATGTAAAAAGGACCTTATTGGTATCGGCTTCAAAATCGTAATCAGGATTTAATGCAATCTGTAGATTACCTGATTTTCTATGAAAAACACCTAAGATTATTTCACCAGACTCATCTTCGCTTATTAAAATAGTCTTATAGACTGACAAGGAGGCTTCAAAAGCCATACAGATGAAATAATTGAGGGCAGGTGTTTTGTAGACCATTTTTTTTAGTCGATCATAATCCATCTCAATATCAAATTGTCTAAACATGCCTTGTATCCCTCCTAAATTATTTTTCAAGTTCTGCCATTAATGCTTCTGATATATTTTTCTTAAAAGCTGTGGGAAGGGGATAGACAACCAAATCACTTGGTTTAATCCAGTTTACTTCTGGATAATCGATCTCATTTAGACTTTCAACATCCACAAGAACCAAGGTCATGTGCCAAACCAAATGGGTAAACACATGATTTTTAACAGGCTTTAACCATCGGATGCTTCCCTTTAAATCATAATCTGCACTTACACTTTCCAAGATAGTAGGGGCCATAAAATCCGAATCCAAAACGCTCTTTGCAGGTAAGTCAATATGATGGGTAGGAAATCCCCAAAGCCCCTTTAAAAGCAAAGCCTCATTTCTTTTTTCGATCATGATTTTCCCATTAAAGCAAAAGATAAAAACAAATACTTGTTCGTGCTTTTTAACTGGTTTTTTAGATTTTATAGGATATAAAAGCTGGCTGCCTAAGCGATTGGCCTTACACTCTTTTTTAAGTGGACATAGGGTACATTTTGGTGTTTTGGGTGTACATATCATTGCACCAAGCTCCATAATGGCCTGATTAAAATGACGCGCGTCATCTGGCATAGTCTCCATGACCTTTTTTTCAAACACCAATCTACTTTTAGGATCAGAGATATCACAATCAAGACAAAAAACTCTTGAATAGACGCGCATGACATTTCCATCTACTGCAGGCACTTTCTCATTAAAGGCAATGCTTGCAATAGCACCTGCGGTATAGGGGCCAATTCCAGGCAAGGCAAGTAAGTCTTGATATTTCGTGGGAAAGTGACCGCCATATCGAGAGACAATTTCTTTGGCGCACTTGTGCAAATTTCTTGCTCTACTGTAGTAACCCAATCCTTCCCAATATTTCAAAACCTCAAGTTCTTCTGCCAAAGCCAATTCTGTGACAGTCTTAAAGCGTTCAACAAAACGCTTGTAATAATCAATAACGGTTATGACCTGTGTCTGCTGCAACATAATCTCTGATAACCAGATATAATAAGGGTCCTGGCTTCTTCTCCAAGGCAGGTCTCTACTGTTTTTTTTATACCAATTTAACAATTTTTTATCCATTTAAGTCTCCTCAACCCTAGTCTAATCTGTTATGATACAAATGACAACACCCTAAATTGTAATTAGGCCTGATTTTTATGGCTGATGTCGGGTATAATATTACCATATCTAAGAGACCACTTCTTTGAAAAGAGGACCCTATGACGCCTAAACCAGAAAATACTCATGAAAAAAAGAATTTTTTCAAGCCGAACGATAAATTCCACAAGTCGACACCACTTTGGTCCTCATTAAGGATTACGATGACCTATGCCATATTTGGCACACTATGGATCTTACTTTCAGATAAGGTTCTACTTTTTATGACCACAAGTCAGGATCAATTCTATAGGATCAGCGTCTATAAAGGCTGGCTCTATATTATCGTGACAGCACTTTTGCTTTTAAGCCTTATTTATAAGCGCATAAAAACAGACTACAACCTCACCATTGAATTGGATAATCAGTTCAAAGCATTGCAAAAAACTGAGGCAATCCTATCAAACAACCTAGAGGAACTTAAAGCTAGCGAAGCGCAACTGAAAACCAGCAAAGAAAGATATCAATTGCTTCTTGAAGGCATTAACGACGGCATATGGGATTGGAACATCACTACAGGCGTATTTATCGTTTCAAATAATTATTTTGAAATATTGGGCCACGAAATCAAAGAGTCTGCCCAATTTACTTTTGAAGATTTCGAAAGCATTTTACATCCAAACGAGAAAAGCGTCGTTCTAAATCAAATACAAACCTATTTAGATAAGGGCATCGATCGTTATAGCGCCCAGTTCAGACTGCGAACTGCAAACAATTACTATATTTGGGTCCAAAGTAGCGGGAAAGCTGTGTGGGATGAAAATGGAAAGCCTATTAGAATGGCCGGTGCCATCAAGGACATTACAGACTCAAAGCGCATCCAAGATCGTATTGAACACCTTGCCTACTATGATCACATTACCGGGCTACCGAATCGGGCTAGACTCAACGAGGTTGTCAACGCATTGATCGTCAAAAATCATCAAGTGGGCCTTATTTACCTGGATATTGATAATTTTAAAATGATCAATGACCTTGTGGGCCATAATCAAGGTGATCTTTTATTAAAACAAATGGCTTCTAAATTTCAGAATTTAAAACTCCATTATCATATGCTCTCAAGAATAAGTGGCGATGAGTTCGGCTTTATCATTGTGGATTTCGAACATGAAAAGACCTTGCTGACCTTGGCAGATGAAATTCTCGAAATCATTAGGACCCCTTGGATTCTAATAGGCAGGGAGTTTCACCTCTCTTGCAGCATCGGCATATCATATACACCAGACCACGGCGACACATTTGAAACCCTCTTCAGAAAAGCAGATACTGCCATGTATGCTTCTAAGAACAACGGTAGAAATCAGACCACCGTATTTAAGGACCTATTGCATGATGAAATATTAGAGTACGTTGAACTTCAGAGTAATATGAAAAACGCTTTAATGGCAGGTGAATTTGAACTTTACTATCAACCTCAATTCGATATGACCAACAATGTCCTAATTGGTGCAGAAGCACTCATCAGATGGAACAGTCCAGAAAAAGGCCTCATTCCACCAGATCGATTTATAGGCATCGCAGAAAAGACAGGTTTTATCATCGAACTTGGCCACTGGGTCATTGAAGAGGTTTGTAGGCACATTCTGGAGTGGGAGGCACTTGAACTTAACTTTGGTAAAGTTTCAATAAATTTATCTGGCGTTCAAATATTGAGTTCTTCCTTTTTAAACAGCATTACGGAGATCATCACCAGCTATGAAATCAATCCTAGAACGATCGTATTTGAAATAACAGAGAATGTTGCAATCGATGATAGTACGACCACAATTGCAAAACTTGAAGCACTTCGAGCCCTTAAATTCGAGGTTGCCCTTGACGATTTTGGGACAAACTACTCTTCATTGAGCTACTTAAAAAAGTTACCGATCGATTATTTAAAACTAGACAAGTCCTTTGTATACTCACTTGGACAAGATGATAAGACAGGTGCCATAACTGAATCTATCATTTACATGGCGCATCGTATTGGACTAAAGGTTGTTGCCGAGGGTGTTGAAAAGCTTGAACACCTTGAGATACTGAACAAGCTTAAGTGTGATATGGCACAGGGTTATTTGTTTAGCAGGCCAATTCCAAGACCTGAATTCGAGCAGGTCTATTTGACCAAAAAATAAAATTGCGCAATACAAAATGATATTTGTATTGCGCTTCTTTATTGCTTAGAATAAACAACCACTTGATTTCGTCCATGGCCTTTGGCATAGTAAAGTGCTTCATCTGCCTTTGAAATCATACTCGAAAAATCACCTTTAATGACTTTTCGGTCCACCATACCAATGCTGATTGTCAAATGAACAGTTCTCTTATCATCAATTCTAATAGGCGTCTCATCGACTGCTTTCAAAATACGACTGGCAATCTGCTCGCCAGAGGTTCTGTCAGTCCGTGGCAAGAGAATTGCGAACTCCTCACCACCATATCTTGCAACCAAGTCATACATCCGCATATGAGATTTAAAAATATTCGCCAAATGCTTGAGGGCTTCATCACCACATTCATGACCATAAGTGTCATTAACCGTTTTAAAGAAATCCACATCTATCAGTAACAAGGTGAACTGAGATTCATTTATAGATTCGAACATCTTACTACCATAGTCCATGAAAATTCTTCGATTATAGAGCTTGGTCAATTCATCCGTCAAGGTCATCACAAATAGTTCTTCCTTTGCCTGATCAATCTCTTTCGAGAAATAATACATAATGACGATTAAAGCGAATATGGTGCCAATGGCAGTGGTATTATAAAACCATTTTTCAAGTGTTTCAACAGCATAATTGATAAACAATCCATGCTCAAGATTTTCAATATAAACAAATGTAACAACGGAGATTAACAAATACATAAAAAGAAAGGTGTTTGAATATTTCCGGTTGTAATTAAAAATCATCACCACAACCACGATATGCCCAATAATCATAAAGTGGAAGCCATAGGCACTTCCAAAAAAACAGATAGACTGAATTACAGTCACAAAAAAGCTTGCAAATATGGCGATAATTTTTGCACTGGTATGCCAACCCTTCTTAAGTAGAACATACGACACTACAAATAAACCACCTGCAGCAAGCTGAATCCATGCTGGTAAAATAGCACCCAATAATGCAAAAATAATTGTATAGACAAAACAGAATAACATGCTCACAACGATAAAAATAAGCGTTAGCTTACCCTTGGAATCATGCTTTCCATTTTGTAACAAATAACGATTAAAGTCCGTCATATCCTACCCCAAATGCACCCGATTTCTTCTTATTATATCAAATATTACAATATTTTTATATCTTCATTATTTCACAGTAATGCTATTTCCGCCCTTTGCCTTGCTCTTTTTCATGAGTTCATAACTTCTATTTGTCAATTTATCCACCGTGTCGTCTTGATGGACCAATGTCGCACCCACAGACACGGTCACTTCAATGTCCTTAAAAGTCTCGCCTCGGAGTGAGGAATTCTCTGAAATCATTCTTATTTTTTCTGCCAACATCTTTAAAGCATCATGTTTAATGCCCGTAAAAATAAAAATGTACTCATCCTCACGCCAACGACCAACCATATCTGCGATCCTAAAAGCCTTGCTATAAGTCCTGCCTAACATTTCAATAACCTGATCACAAAGTGCTTTGCCATAGGTATTATTGAATTCTTCAAAGCTATCAATATCAATCATGACGATTCCAAATGGGATGCCCAAATCCCGATAATCATTCATTTTCGAATTTAAATAATGATCTATCATTCTTCTGTTAGGAAGGCCTGTGAGTTCATCCTTTACAGCGTCTTTGGAGACACTTACAAGCATTGACTTTGGTTTAATCGCTCGCTCAAAACTCTCCGTGAATATTTCAACAGAGGCCACGATCTCGCCATTTTCATAAAGTGGAAAACTCCTAATTTTAACCGGAATCCTATGGCCTCTTTTATGTTGAAGATAAACCATAATCTCTCTAACATTGCCGTCAGCAAGTGTCTGGTGCAAGGGACACCCATTTAGACAGAGGTTAATGCCAAACTCATCCACATGGTTGAGGATATTATCATGACAATATCGACCGATAACCTCTTCACTCTTAAAGCCTGAAATCCGCTTAGCACCATCGTTCCAGTAAATAATTCGACGGTCTCTATCCACTATATATACACCATCAAAAATCTGATCCAATATTATTTTGTAATTCACATCTGTTAGCATTTTGTCACCACCTATTTATTAAAGCTATAATCATATATACCCATCCAGAACCCTTACAGCAACAATTTTAATTCAAAATAAATCTTTAAGTACCCATACTTCATTTCATGTATTATAATAGTCATATGAACTAATATATAATAGCCACATATATTTTCCGGCTATTAAGGGAGAACACATGAATTCAACAGAAAACGAAAAAACGATCTACATTGTCTTTACTAAAACTGGTACTTGGTTGGCTCGTACCTTAAAATATTTTTCTGCAACCAAATACGTACACACCTCAATCAGCTTTGATGCTTCCTTTACATCTATGTACTCTTTTGGTCGCTCAAATCCTAACAATCCTTTTTCAGGTGGCTTTGTACGTGAAAATATATATGATGGTGTTTTTAAAAAATACCATAAAAGCGAATGCCTAATCTTTGAAGTTAACGTTTCTGAAAAACAGTATATGGGTCTTCTAAAAGATGTAGAACGCTTTGTAACCAATAAAGAGCTTTATCGATATAACTTTTTAGGCTTGTTTGGCATTCTTTTTAATCGACCACTTGATCGAAATTATCATTATTTTTGCTCACAATTCGTCTACTCAATGTTAAAAAAACATGGCATCGTTAAGTTTGACAAGGTTCCAGGACTTGTACAAACAATTGATTTATTTGAAATAGACAATAAAAGCGTCCTATACGAAGGCTTTATTAATGGTTTGAGCGAGGGTCTTTCAATCAACCAAACCTCATTTGAATATTAAAGATTTAAAAAAGACATGATTAAGCTGAAAAACCGTTTTCACTTAAAAATGTCTTTTATTATGCCCTTAAAAGCCATACCTGTCCAAGAATTGATTTATTTGATCAATATAGGCCGCCCTATCCACAATGATGGACATTGCATGCCTTGCTTGGGGTACAAGATAGAGTGCTTTTTTATCTTTTTTCACTGCAAACATGTCTTGAGAATGGCTATAGGGAATATAATCATCCGCCAAACCATGTATGAACAAAATAGGCTGATCAACAGTCTCTAACATACGAATGGGTGACATTTCCTTAAAAGTAATGCCATATCGCATTTTATTGATCAATGATGCAACGTTCAAAATTGGAAAAGCAGGCAAATGGTTTTCCAATTTTAATCGAAATGCGAACTCAGCTTCAGCACTTTTATAGGCGCAATCTGAAATAACAAAGGCTATTCTAGGGTCAATCTTCACATGCTCTAGTACAGTTGCTGCCCCCATGGATTCACCATGGGTTCCTATCACACCAGCTTCTCCAACTCTTGAAACCACATAATCGACGATCTGTTTGAGATCTAATTTTTCCTCTACACCAAAAGTGGTATAATCGCCACCACTTTCCCCATGATTTTTATGATCATAAATCACAGCATTATAGCCCCGCTCAATAAAGGGTTCTAAATACTTAAGGGATTTCATTAAATTATTTGTGATGCCATGACAAATGATAATTGTCTTGTCAGTAGGCCTATCACCCCCTTGTATCCAATAGCCTTTTAAGACATAGCCTCTCTCAGATAGGATTTCAAAGGCTTCCTTTTCCAAGGCTTCAAAGTAACCCTCTTCTATAACGCCATCTCTAATCTCCTTGTCCAAAGTTTCCTTATATTGCCAATTGTGTGGGTAAATCGCCTTCCTATTAAAACGCTCACCCAGTACGTAACTCACACTAATTAACAAA
>NZ_JBVBZF010000016.1:0-24923 GCF_057447755.1 Fusibacter sp.
GGCCATAGCCAACGTTGGGTTAAATGTTGTTGGCCTGATACCGTGGAATGTAAATGGACTTGTCATTCGGCAGCTTACAGGCATATCCGCAGTTCAATATGTACCGTTCTCGTTCTTTTTGACTTTGTTGTCATTATTTACGATTTTCCTATATCCAATATGGAGACCCTTTCGCCTGAAGCCTGCAAAATCTTCAACCAGCTTTACAGGTATCTTATAAGCGTCACAAAATAGTTTGTGGTACTATGAATTTAACCAAATAATCTAAACTCATTTGATGACATACGACAAAAGACTCCAAAGCATTTATTCGCTTTAGAGTCTTTATTAATTTAACATTGAAAACTAGGCATTTTTGCGCTTGTTCCCTCTGTTGATCTTCTTCATTTGATTAAGATAATCAATTACTTGAACAGAAGCTCTGTCCATCTCATCAAGGGCAAGCTCTGCGCCTCTTATATCACCGCTGTTGTATGCCTTAATTGCTTTTTTTGCAACATCATGCAGTTGGCCATGAGGCTTCTCCATTTGACATACTACATTTTTTAATGCGTCGTCGTCAAAGTCTGTATTGTCACACCATTTTCCAAGTCTACAGGTATGATGGGTACCCACTTCCGATTCAACCAGCGTTTCATAGCCTAGTATCATATTGTAGACACGCCATTTCCAAATTAAGTGATCACTGATACAAACTTCAATCTGCGTTTTCATATCTAACTCAGGGGTATCCTTAAGCAATTCAATTCTGATATCATTGATAATCTTAGAAACGGCATTAAAGGCAAGTCCCGTTTTATTGGTTTCGCCATGTAAAACCTTTGCTTTTTCGTTAACTACCATAATTGAACTGGACATTTCCTCAGATGCTGCTGTCTGCTCTTCTACGTTTCCACTGATTTCCATGAATGCACTACTGATGCTATTAAGACCATTTTTCATGACGTCTAGGCCAGAAACAGCATTTGACATTTGCGCTTTTCCAAGCTCAAAAGCCTCATTTGAAGCAGTTAGAGCATGATCTGTATTTTTAATCTCATGAGTCAATGAGTCGACAATTTGTCTGATGAAATCAACTTGTTCCTTAGTACTCTCAGCCAGTTTTTTTATTTCATCTGCAACTACTGCAAACCCCCTACCGTGCTCACCAGCTCTTGCTGCTTCTATGGAGGCATTGAGTGCCAATAGGTTGGTTTGGTCTGCTACACCTTTTATGATAGATACCATATTGTTAATTTTCTGCGCTTCATCATTTAACTTATTCATGGTGAGTTTTACTTTTTGAGAAGCATCAAAGGTGACTTCAATCTGATCAAATGCACTTGCAATCAGCTCAATTGACTTATTTGCAGCACCAATTGAATCCAGTGTATTCTGATTTGAATCCTGTACAAAATTGGAAATGTCTTCGATTGAAGAGGTCATTTCCTCACTACTTGCCGAGATATTGTCAATCATTTCTGCTTGTTTGTTGACGTCAAGAAGCATATTTTTGACATAATCCTGTTCAGTAATGTATTTCAACAAGCTGTTAACTTGCTTTAATAATTCAACCAGTTTTTCATCTTTTGACGTCTTATCTAATGCCGTGCCATTTTCTGGCTCAGACTTGCCCACGTCTTCGCCATGACTTACATCAAAAGTTTGGCTTGACGCCCCTTTTTCTCTCCTTTTAAAAAACATATACCACCCATCCTTTATTTTTATTTGCACTTTATACCCCAAATGCATTTTCTATAATCTCTCTTTATATTTATTCAAAACTGTGGTTCCAAAATGACCTTATCATTCTATTAAACTAAACATTATTCATTTTGTCTATGGTTTAACAATGTTAATAGATCGCTAAAAATACCATAACCTGTCTGCTCAATTTCAGGGTTTTTTTCAATAACCAAAACCTCTCCCATAAGATCCGTGGTGATACCAAGTATTGATGAAGTGGCATCTATGGTTGCAAACACATCATTCTCTTCAACCTGAATTGGTTTTACCGACCCCCTAGCTATACCATTTTCGATATAGCCTTGACATATGAGCTTGATTTTTTTACCCTTTTGCCTAGCATCTAAAATCTCTTCAGTCGTGAGTGCGCCAATGCCTTCACGATCAATATCCTTAGGTGTCAAGTTTCCAGACATCAAGACATTTAAAATTGCCGTTGTTTTTGCTGCAGCATCCCATCCATCAATATCCATAGAAGGATCGGCCTCGGCAAAGCCCCGTCTTTGCGCTTCTAGAATAGCTTCATCATAACCATTCCCCTTTTCCATTTCTTCAATGACAAAATTAGTCGTAGAGTTGAGAATACCTCTAAAAGATTTAACTTCACATCCTGGTAGGGTATATTTAACAAGATTGAAGATTGGTGTGCCATCCATTACTGTGGTTTCAAATAGGAATTGCTTATTCACTGATTTTGCAAGGTCATTGAGTCGCTTGTATTGCCATGCAATCGGTCCCTTATTGGCAGTGATGACATGCATCCCATTTTTAAAGGCTGTCTCAATATGACTTATTGCTGGTTGACCATCATGTATTGACAATGAGCTCAGCTCTATGAGAACATCTGCATGAGATGCCTTTATCAGGTCAATGGTACTGAGAGAAGACCGCGCCACATGAGCTTCATCAAAAGCACCATTTGTTTGACATTGGGTCAGTGCCGACTCTAAATCAATCCCATTTAAATCCAATAAAGATCCCTTAGAACGGCCTGCAATCGCGTTAATTTGAACTTTTACATCCATCTTTCCAAAAATAGACGATTCTTTTGTTAATAATAATTTACAAAATGCTTGACTCGCATTACCAAAACCAACAATACATAATTTTATGACCATTTCAAAATCCCCCTCATCCCTTTTTGAACTTTTGGCTCAAATTTTACAATCATTTAACGTCAAAACATTGTTTTGTCGTTAACGTTCTCATCTAACCGCTTTTCACAAGTTGGTAATTCTTTCTCAAAGCTTGATGAGAACTAATGATATACAATAAAAAAGCTTTAATCCTATCCTAGATTAAAGCTTTTATTGTTCTGACTTAATTATATCGTTATTATGACACTTTTGTAATTATTTTATCGGATAGTTGAGATTTTTTTCATCTGCCTTCTTCAAAATTTTTAGGTAATCCTCTGCTTCTTGTCTTGCATCCGTTAAACTGTGCAATTCGTGATTACCACACTCTAACTTATTGGCTTTCATAATATCCCCTCTATAGGAGGCAACATATTCATATGCCCTTCTGACATGAGGTAAGAGCTCACTTGAGGTCAATGTCCCCTTCAAGATTAGGGTCATGCCAGTTAAACTTCCACGAGAACCAAAATAAATGAACTGATCTTTGAGGTCAGCGTCTATAGAAAAGAAAGCATTCATTAAATGTTCTATGGTATGGATGCCATTGACACTCATTTTTTCACGATTTGGCAGTTTCATTCTCAAGTCATAAATCGTTAGTGGTTGGTCACCCAGATATTTGATACCAGAAACATAAAGTCCTTTTTGGAGATTTGAGTGGTCCGTAGTGAAACTTTCACTTTTATTCATATTGGTTCTCCTCTCAGCTGACTGCTTGTGCCTTTAATTATATGTCTCTATGTTCAACTATACAATCTTTATTTTATGGACACCCCCTATGTCAACAAGGTCAAAAGGGCTTTTAAATCACTTAAAACAATATCCGAATTATATAGCACATCAGGTTTACCTATCCCAATTGGCAGTATCCCTGCGGCTTTTATACTCTCTATGCCAGCAAAAGCATCCTCAATACCTATACAAAGTGAAGGCTCAAGCGAAAGCATTTCACATGCCTTTAAAAAAATGTCAGGTGCGGGTTTTCCAGCTTTAATTTCTGCCGGATTAACCACAGCATCAAAATAATGTGCTATGTCCATGGCCTTTAACAAGAAGGGGGCATTTTTGCTCGCTGATGCCAGTGCGATTTTATATCCTTTAGCTTTAAGTGCCTCTAAGAGTGCCTCTGCGCCTTCACATAAATCATTAGGTGAATAATGTGCAATCTGATCTAGATATATGGCATTTTTCCGACTGGCAAGAATTTCCTTGTCTTCATCTGTCAAATTTACAGCTTCCTTGGAATGGGCCAGAACGAGGTCAAGTGAAGCACGTCTGGAAATCCCCCTAACCTGGTCTTCCAGAGTATCCGGCACCTCAATGCCCATGGATTCTGCAAGTGTTTTCCAAGCCTGGAAATGAGCATGACTGGTTTCTGTTAAAACGCCATCAAGGTCAAAAATAATCCCCTTATAGGGCTTACTGGATGTACTTAATAACTGTACTTCTTCATTTATTTTTATTGAAATAGGTTGTCCTTTAATCAATCTGCACTTGACAGTTTCATCATTGATTTTAATAGAGATCAATCTGCTTTTGTATTCCAGATTAAACTGTAAAGATGACCAAGCCTTAGGCAAATGTGGGTCTAGGCAAATCCCGTTTTCTGATACCTTAAGACCTGCAAATCCTGCAATTACACTTAGAATACTCCCTGCAATATTAGCCATGTGGAGGCCATCCTTTGTATTATGGTGTGTATCTTCAAGGTCTAATGCAATGGATTCTTTGAAAAAGGCATATGCTTTATCGGTATAACCACATTTTGAAGCAACAATGCCATAAATACAGCTTGAAAGTGATGAATCATGTGTGGTCAACTTTTCATAAAAATCAAAGGCATTTTTAATATGTGCTTTTTCTGCATACTGGTCCAATAGAAAATGAGCAAGCACAGTATCTGCTTGTTTTAAAACTTGGTGTCTATAGATCGTCAAAGGATGATAATGTAGTAGAAGCGGTTTCTTTAAGGGGTCTGCCTTTTCAAATGGCCATCTCGGTTTGCTTAAGAAGGCGTCATCCTGTGCGTAAAGCTGGCGCTTTTCATCGAATGAAAAATACATCTGATTAGACGCTTTCCGCATTAATGCCACTTCTGCATCACTTATTCCAATTTTCTCGAATAGTAACATAGCCTTGTCATGGGTATGTTGATGGGGTGTATTTTTTAGCAAATCATAAAATCGATTGGCCCACATTAGGTGATATTTTGCCATGGCGTTTGTATAGTAATTGTTATTGACGATGGCTGTATATTCATCTGGGCCTGTCACATCATGAATCTGAAATGTCCCCTCATAAAAGTGACCTATTTCCATCCAAATTCTAGCGGTTTCAAAAATGACTTCCGCCCCCATTTCCAGAATAAAGTCTAGGTCATTTGTATAGAGATAGTATTGAACAAAGGCATATGCGATATCTGCATTTATATGGTATTGCGCCGTTCCAGCAGGAAAATAGCCCGAACACTCAATCCCGGAAATGGTACGCCAAGCATAAGATGCCCCTTTTTCATGACCAAGTGCCTTTGCCCGTTCCTTTGCATAAGGTAAAATATGATAACGATATTCAAGTAGTGACTTAGCGCGTTCTGGCTGGGTAAAGAGCATCACAGGTATAACATAAATTTCAGTATCCCAGAAATAATGACCCTCATACCCTTCACCAGATAATCCCTTGGCAGAAATGTTGGCATTTTCATCGGTCCCCACGGATTGAAGGAGTTGATATTGCATAAATCTAATTGCATTCTGATCCAAATCATCCCCTTCAATTAAAATCTCAGACTTGTTCCAAAACGATTCCAAAAATAGCCTTTGCTGGTCAGAGAAATAGTCATAATCATAAGTCTGCGTTTCTTGTGTTTTTAAAGCCTTAACCTTTGTGGCTAAATCATTGTCCCTCAAACTATCTTCAAAGAAACATATTTTTTCAAGTGACAGGTTCTTAGCACCGACGATTCGTGTTTCTATACAGGTGTCGTGCTTCGTATGGGCCATACTATAAGTCTGATCTGTTTTGACAATATGGTTGACCCTAGTCAACTGTTTAATCTGTGTCGTTTTTGTTTGCATCAAGGCATAGACTGTCTCATCTTGGAAATCAAGATCAAGGCAAGTCATTAATTTGGTGTGGCTCTGTCCTGTTCTTGGATCATTTGGGTTGCTATAATTTTCAACATCCGTATCACAATAGCTCACAAGTTCAATTTTACCTTCGTATTGGACATCTATCTTATAAACCAAGTGATTTCTAGATGTGAAAGAAGCCAACCGCTTAAACATGATATTGGCCTTCTTACCGGAATCTGTCCTATAAGTGTAACTTCTCTTCACTTCACCCATTTTATAGTCAATTTCGCGATTAAAATGCTCATATTTTCCAAACGTCAACCTTACAGGTTCATTGTCCAAGCAAATTTCACAGGTTTGAGTGTCTATGAGTCTAGGTTGCTTATCTTGCGCCGTTGGAAATCCATAGGCCATTTCAGCATGTAACATGGGTACCCTATCGTATAGACCATTAATATAGGTACCTCTAATAGTCTCCCCTTCAGGATAGCCTTCCTCAAAGCAGCCCCTGACGCCTATGTAACCATTTCCGACCATAAACAAACTTTCATCAAGCATTTGTTGGTCAATCCTATAATCATTCTTTATAAATTTCCACATAATGTACTCCTCAATATAAGAATGGTTGATGACAATCATTCTATCTAATTTAAAATTAACCATGACAAATACTGCCATGGTTAATGATTCATCTCTTTTGCATATTTCATGATATGTGTTACTTGATCTCTAAATTATTTAATAGAGCCAGCAACCATACCCTTTATAATATGCTTTTGACCTAAAATAAAGCCCACGATAATTGGGAAAGCCGCCATCAAAACAGCAGTCATAATTAAATCCCATTTTTTAACAAATGATCCTGCAAAGGCTCTAATCGCTAGTGGTATTGTTTGAATTTCCTGGCCAACCCCTAAAATTAAAGAAGGTAAAAGGAAATCATTCCAAATCCAAATGGCATTCAAGATACATATTGTCACGAAAATCGGTTTTAAGATTGGCATGATGATGCTGAAAAAGATTTGTGGCTTTGAACAGCCATCTATTAATGCCGCTTCCTCGAGCTCAACAGGAATTGATTTTATAAACCCGTGGAACATGAATACAGCAAGAGGTGCACCAAATCCAATGTAGGCAAAAATCATACCATGATAAGTCCGTAGCATATGAATACCTATGGTTTCATTGATAATTCTAAATAATGCTACCAGTGGAAACATGACCACTTGGAAAGGGATGATCAAGCCTGCAATAAATAATAAAAATATAAAGGTAGAAATTCTACTTTTTGTTCTCACTAAAACCCATGCTGCCATTGCTGAAAAAACAGATATTGAAATCAAGGACAGTACGGTAATAATCACAGAAGCATAAACACTAGATGCATACCTGATACTTGGACTAGACCAAATGGTTTTTATATTTGTAAAGAGCTGTCCCCAATGTGCTGGAAGTGCAATTGGATCTGTAATAATTTCAAGCGATGCCTTAGCAGAGTTGATCACAACAATGAAAAACGGAAATAAGGTCAAGAGGAAAAATGAAATTGTAATTATTTGTAGGATAATGGTAACAAGATTTTTTTTGGCTTTCATTACATTTCCACCTCCTTCTTCTTATTATAATAAACCTGTCCTATGGATACGATGGAGAGGACGAGGAAGAATATAATGGCACGTGCTTGCCCTTCAGCCATATTGTTGTACTTAAAGGCGACATTGTAAATATTGAGTGCCAAAAGCTCTGTAGAGTTTACAACTTGGTCTTGATAAATAGCCGTTGGACCGCCATTTGTAAGTGCCAAGATGATATCAAACTGTTTAAATGAATTGACAAGCGTTAAGAACGATGTGATTGTAAAAGCTTGTGCAATCATTGGAATTGTAATGTTAACAAGTTTCTGCCAGAAATTTGCGCCATCTATTTCACTGGCCTCAAGAAGTTCCTGTGGTACATTTAAGAGTGCTGCCACATAAATCATCATAATATAACCAGCATATTGCCAAGTAAAGGCTAAAATTAGGCCAAATAATGTCCAATTTGGATCTGCGAGAATCAAGAAATTCTCAATTGCTTTAACACCGATTAAAGCACCAAAAGAAGGTATGACACTTTTAAATATGAACTGCCAAATGTAACCAAGTACCAAGCCCCCGATTAAGTTCGGAATAAAGAAGCCAGCACGGTAAACATTTCTAAATCGTATTTCTCTTGTGACTAAGAATGCAAATGTCAATGCTACGACATTGATTGAAATCACGCTAAGTAAAGTGAACAAGAATGTTCTCATGAATGAATATCTAAAGGATATATCTGAGAACATCTCTTTGTAATTTTCAAGCCCTACCCAGGTCGGTTTAATGCCTGCTATCGCCGTCCAATCCGTCATCGAGTAATACAAGCCCATAAAAAATGGTATGATAACTACTACTAAAAACGAAATAAGAGCAGGTGCTAGAAACAACCAAAAGACCAGTTTGTCATTTCTCTGTTTCTTCATATTATCCCCTTCTCACTAAATATCAATTTTATAATTATAAATTTCGAGTGTGCTAGATTTTTTTATTATATTCAACAAAATTTGAGCCGAAAACTGTGATGAGGAGTCTTTAACCTCAAACAGCGTCAGCGAAAGTTGTTTTGAGACATCGAGAGATGGCTCAAATGTTGTTTCCCATTGTTTAAAAAAAAGGGTGTTACAAACACCCTTTTTCAATTTTTGTCCATAGAAACGCTTATTTTAGTTCCATGATTTTACCAGCCAATTGGTCGATAAACTCTTGTTTGTTGATATCGCCTTTAGCAAAACTTTCATATAGTGGTGCAATCGTACCCATACCAAAACCATCTGGCATGTCATTTTGTAACCAAGTATATGCAGTTCCCTTCGCTAACCATTCAGTAACATTTGCTGATAATGGTGTAGAAGGCTTAAGTGTTACATTTGTAAATGCAGGTACCATTTTAGCTTCATTTACCATATAGTTATGGCCTTTTTCATTTGTTGCCATGTAGTTTAAGAAATCACGAGCTGCTTGTTGATTTTGGCTTTCATTGTTAATAACGTAGAATGATGGTGCGCCGATGAAAATACCGTTGAATTCACCTTTAACAGATGCATGAGGTGCAAATGCCATCGGGAATGTAACGCCATTGTCGACTAACCAAGGATCAATCCAGTTACCTTGATGAATAAATACAGATTTACCAGTTGCAAATTGTCCTACTTGAGAATCATAGTTACCTGTTAAAAGAACAGATTCATCTGAATAATTGAATAATAATTCTACCCAATCAGCATACTCAGTTAAACGCTGCATATCAGGTTCCCCTGCAAGCAATTTGTCTAAGACTGTTCTATCATTGTAAGGTAAACCTGCTGATAAATATCCGTTAAAATTGTGAAGTCCTGTTACCCATCTCATATCTGGACCAGCAGCCATTGCCACTACTGAAGAGATGCCAAGTTCATCTTTCATAGCATCAATTTTTTCAAATGCTGCCTTATAGCCTTCTTGAGAAGTTAAAGTTGCAGGGTCTACACCCGCTTTATCGAGTAGATCTTTGTTATACGCCATGCCCCAAGCCTCTACTGCTACTGGGAATCCATATACTTTTCCATCTACTGTGAACTCTAAAGATGTTAAGTCGATCCATTCGTCACCATCAAACGGTGCTAATTTAGAAGACCAAGTATTGTAACCACCCATACCTTCAATAACGAAAATATCTGGTTGACGGTCTGATTGGAATTCTGCTTTAAGGTTCTCAGCATAAGGTGTGTCCCCACCAGAAGTCTTAACAGTCACTTTAACACCAGTTTCTTGTTCATACGCTGCTGCAAAAGCTGTTAATTGTTCGCCGATTTCGACTTTGTTTTGATAAATAACGACAGTTTGCTCGTTTTTAGTAGTAGATTGAGAACATCCTGACAACATAGCCAATACTAAAACCAAAACTAATATTAATGCTAAACTCTTCTTCATTTTCGTTCCCCCTTTAGGAATTTGTTATGATGTGACTTGGTTAGGTTGATAAATCACAAATATTACCAACACTATTCCTATACCCAAATTATTTAGAGAATAATCTGTTAATTATATTATAGGAAACCGGTTTCATATTTACAAGACTTTTTTTCATTTTTTAAGAATTAAAAACTCATAAGGTCCCAATAGAAGTGTTTCTTCATCCAAATGTATTTGCTTACCCTGTAACTGGTCCTTCCAAATTCCCCTATAGCCATAGCGCTTTAAGTCACTTGTATAAAGCCACTGCCTATCTTCGGTGACGTTGAAGAGCAAGAGATATTCTTCAGGTGTCCCCTGGCGCATTTGTTTTATTACCAATATGTGTTCATTGCCAATTAAAAGGGCTTCATCATGACTGACATAATGCTTTTCATAAAGCGACTTCCTCAGGTGAATCAGTTCCTTTATCCCATCATATATAGGCGAAGACGCAGACCAATCAAAAACGCCACGGTGCAACCACCTCGAATCTTTAGCCTTATTCTCATCTTCTTTGTATCGATAATCATTCATCTGACCCATTTCATCTCCGCTATAGATCATTGGGATGCCCTTTCTCAGTATAAAAAGTGCATGTATGAGCAAAATGCGTTTGTGAGCAAGCTCCAATTGATAACGGTCAGATGATTTGATCGCTTTTTCAAGACCTGCGAGGCTTGCCAGTGTTCCTGAATTTCTGGCATCCTGCTTTTCAGGATTGTACTCATAGAGTTCACCAATTGAAAAGCTGTCTTTTAATGAGCCAAGATAAAAATCAATCAAAAAGTTCTTGTGTGACTGAGGATCAAATCCCATACCCCTGATTTTAAGCTCGTCCAATCCCCATCCGATGTCATCATGGCATCTAGCATAATTGATCCATATGCTTTCCTCAGGTAGATTATACTTCGGCATCAACTCAATATGTCTTGCATCTCTCGTAGCAATGGTATTCCAAATTTCGACCATGTAGGAAGCATTATAGAGTGCATGGCATTCTAGATCTTTATGATTGCCAAAGTATCTCACGATTACATCTGGTGATACGATTGCCTCTCCAAGTAGTGCCGTAGATGGCGCGCAAATCTCAACAATTTGTCTAAACAAATTCAATATGACATGTACTTCTGGAAGGTTTCTACAGTCCGTTCCAAGCACTTTCCAAATATATGGAATAGCATCTAGTCTAATCATGTCCACACCAATATTTGCCAAGAACAAGAGATTTGATACCATCTCCTGAAATACTTCAGGATTTTTATAGTCTAGATCCCATTGATAGGGATAGAAGGTTGTCATTACATATTTATTGATGCCAGGATAAAATGTGAAATTACCCGGTGCAACACTTGGAAATACTTCATTTAAACTTTCCTCAAAAGCATTTGGTATGGTTTCATCGTCATACATCATATAAAACTTTTGGTATTTTTCATCACCCTCTAATGCCTTTACAGCCCACTCATGGTCATTGGCAGTGTGGTTGATGACATAATCAAGGCATACGCGGATCCCCTTTTGATGCAAGTCTTTTACAAGCGCCTTAAAAGTACTCATATCTCCCACTTTAGGGTCTATCTCTCTATAATTCTTAACAGCATATCCCCCATCGTTTTCACCTTCTCTCGGCATGAGTAAAGGCATAAAATGAATCAAGGTAACACCAAGGTCTACAAAGTGGTCAATATGCTTTTTAAGTGCCTTCAAATTACCAGAAAAAAGATCCACGTAAAGCATCATACCAACGGTATCTCCTGCATGCATCCATTTTGTACCTTCTTCATCATTGATGAGAAGCGACTTTTCCCGCGCTTCATAATAACTTTCCATCACTTGTATCAATTGATTAAATGACGCTTCTGAATTAGGATATAAGCGTTCGTACTTGGCTCTGATGTCCATTAATTGGTCAATATATTTTTTATCAAAATTTTGTTTTTTCTCTTTCTTTTGGATACTAACACCTCCCACTTATAGTTTTATTCTAGGAAACCGGTTTCACAAAGTCAAGTTTTTTCTTCTGTTTTAAATTTTTTTTCAAGTTTTTTATAAAAAATTTATAGCATTTATTGAAAATAATATACCCTAAAGTTCAAGTGCATCACATTTTTCATTTTACTCTGGAGATATTAAAGGATAGACTTTGATTTAAGTAACAGATAAAATAATAAAATAAGGATTACCCAAGGAGACTTTATGAATAAAACCTGGCAGAAAGAAGTGTTTCTTTTTTTAATGAGCCAAATCATCTCTTTATTTGGCTCTTCGCTCGTTCAGTACGCCATTATGTGGTACATCACAATTACAACTAAATCAGGCATCATGATGACAATATCTATTATTTGTGGGTTTTTGCCAATCTTTTTTCTTTCACCTTTTGGCGGTGTTTGGGCAGATCGCTTTGACCGTAAGCGCTTAATTATTTTAAGTGACGGTTTTATCGCTGGTGCAACTGCAATCTTGGCCCTCCTTTTTTTCCTAGGCTATGAGGACATTGAGTTATTATTTATCGTATCTGCTTTAAGAGCTGTTGGCACAGCTATCCAAACGCCAGCAGTCAATGCCTTTTTGCCTCAATTTGTTCCAGAGGATAAGCTCATGCGAGTCAATGGTATAAATTCAACATTACAGTCGGCTATTTTATTCTTATCACCTATGATCAGTGGCGCCCTTCTGACCTTTTACAAAATCCAATATATTTTTCTTATAGACATTATTACTGCCATTATTGCAATTTCAGTCTTGTCTTTAATGAAAGTCAAGTCACATGTAGAAGGTAAGAAGTTAGAAAAAGTCGATTATTTTTTAGATTTAAGAGAAGGCTTGTCATATATAAAAAATCATCCCTTTATGGTCAAGTTCTTTGTCTATTTTGGCGTCCTATTCTTTTTAATTACACCAGTTGCTTTTTTAACGCCCCTCCAAGTAGCACGATCATTTGGCGATGAAGTTTGGCGATTAACCTCTATTGAAATTGCTTTTTCAACTGGGATGACAATCGGTGGAGCACTACTGGCTTCTTCAGGTGGATTCAAAAATAGGATTCACACAATGGCTCTATCCGGATTGATTATGGGAGCCTCTACCATTGTATTCGGTTTTGTTACGCATTTTCCGATTTATTTGACCTTCATGGTCATATGTGGCTTAAGTTTGCCCTTTTTTAACACACCTGCCACCGTTATCCTTCAAGAAAAAGTTGATGAAAATTATATGGGGCGTGTATTTGGTATCTTTGGTATGATTTCAAGTTCTGTCATGCCAATGTCCATGCTCATATTCGGACCAATTTCAGACTATATTCAAATTGAGTATCTACTCATCGCTACTGGCATAGCCCTAGTCATTCAAAGTTTCATCTTAACCACAAACAAAATATTAGTTTTAGCAGGAGAAAAAGTATGATCCATTATAAACAATTGCGCGCATTCGTTACGATTATTGAACAAGGCAGTTTTTCTAAGGCCGCCAAGCTCCTCTATATAACACAGCCCGCAATAAGTCTTCAAATAAAAACGCTTGAGACTGATCTTGGTCTTACATTAATCGAAAGAGGTGACAGAGAAATCGTTTTGACACCTGCTGGGAAATGCTTTTATGAAAATGCCAAAATCATTTTGAACCAGTATTCAACACTTGAAGAGGATTTGATAAGCTTTCGCAAAGAAGCCACATCCAACTTACGCATTGCTGCCAGTACGATTCCCGGTGAGTATTTAATGCCAAGATACATCAAGGCATTTAGTACCAACCATCCAGACCTAACCATCACCATGGACATACATGATTCCACGCGAGTACTTAACATGGTATTAAACGATGAAATATCAATGGGAATTATAGGTTTTCCCTGCACTTTGTCTGAAATTCAATGTGATGCTTTTATTAATGAAAAGCTAAAACTTGTCGGTCCAATCGATTCAGAACACTGGCAAGCTCACTCAGATTTTATGGAAGATTTCGATATTGTGGAAATACAATCACATTTAAAGGCCTTGGTCGGGATGCCCCATGTCTTGAGAGAAGAGGGCTCAGGTACCCGAAAAGCAGTACTTGATTATCTAAAAAATTACAACATCTCCTATGATCAAATTAATTTGAGCACTTCACTTGGCAGCACAAAATCTACTTTAACAGCAGTAGAAGTCGGACTTGGTTTAAGCTGGATATCTGAACATGCTTTGGATGATTCCTTAAAACTAAATAAGGTTAAGGTCATTCATGATGCCTTTGATATCAATAGAACGTTCTTCATCATCACACGCAAGAAAAAAACCTTAAATCCCATGACACAGGCATTTAAGGCTTATTTGTTGACTAAGATGACCTAGTCAAAATAACATTTTTTGATCAAGGTGCTTAAAACCTCTAAATCAACATCTTCAAGTTTGTTTATATACAAGCACCCTTTTCCAAGTTTATGCTTTCCAAGTCTAGCAATCAAGTCAGTTTCTTGTTCAATACCCTGCATCAAATATATAGACAATGATTGCTTCCTTGGAGAAAATCCAGTCTTCATCCAGTCGCCTTCTTGGCCAGAGGCATACTTATAATGGTATTGTCCATAGCCTATGATGGAATCTCCCCACATTTTGGGGGTTTCACCTGTTGCACTTTGAAATATATCTAATAATCTAATCGCATCTTCCTTGCGTTTTTTATGTTCAATTCTTTCTATAAATGCCATAACACTGGCATCATTTACCTGGGTCTTAAGAGTATACATATCCTTATCCATCCTTTTTAATGGGTTAAAACTTCTTCCCCTTTATACGCTTGAGTCTAAAAAAATCCTCTCGTTCCTTTTCTTCTAAGGATTCCTCTATCCACTTGGTCATATCCACATACTTGGGAATTTGAATTTTATCAAGTGCGTTTGCCCGCTTGCTGGTTTTTCGAATCTCTACGGCCAATCTAAATACCGCATTCTCAACCTCTGCCAGTCTATAGACAAGTTCTTGTACCTCTCTCATTTTAACCACAGTAATGTCAATTGCAGAATTGGTTCTGTAAAAACCATAGTAGGGCTTTGATGATTTCTTGTTTCGCTTTATTGTTGGAATTTCAACATTCATTACGCTTTTATTAAGAATCGTTATTGCTTCATCCTTGGGGATTGATAGGGCTGTTTCGCGCACCGCATTTGCACCCATTGTGATATTGGCATGTTGAAGCGCCGCATATACTTCTTCAAAAACGGTGTCAATCTCTACTTGCAGATGTTCAACCTCTTCAATCATCGACATCATTTCACGTATAAGGACGCTTCTTTTCTTATCCAAAAGCTGATAGCCTTGTTTTGAAAATGCCAACATTGATTTTGATTTCATTAAATTCGCCTTGGTTGGGGTTAATTTTTCCATAAACTATCTCCCATAATATTTACGAATGGTTTCTTCATCCAGTCTGTCCAAGGCTTCAGGCGGTAATATGGATAATATTTTCCATCCCAGATCTAAGCTTTCCGCCATGGTTCTACGCTCTGAAAAGCCTTGATTTATAAATTTTTCTTCAAATTGACGCCCATACTCGATGTAGTGCTTATCCATTTCAGACAAATCCGACTCGCCTATAATTTGTGCGAGCGATCTTACATCAATAACCTTTGAGAATGATGAAAACAATTGGTTGGCTAAATTTGGATGGTCCTCTCTTGTGAAGCCCTCTCCAATACCATCCTTCATCAGTCTAGAGAGTGAAGGCATTATGTTCACTGGTGGACGGAGGTCCTTGTTTGAAAGATCTCTTGATAAGACGATTTGTCCCTCTGTAATATACCCTGTGAGGTCTGGTATTGGATGAGTGATATCGTCATTTGGCATGGTGAGAATGGGTAAAAATGTGATGGACCCCTTGCCATTTTTAAGCATTCCTGCACGTTCGTATATAAAGGCAAGATCTGAATAAAGATATCCAGGATACCCCTTTCTACTTGGCACTTCCTCTTTTGCTGTGGCAATTTCCCTGAGGGCTTCACAATAGTTCGTCATGTCTGTCATTACCACTAAGATGTGCATTTCTTCCTCAAAGGCAAGATACTCAGCAGCAGTAAGGGCACACTTTGGAATACTCAACCGCTCCGTTACTGGGTCATCTGCATAATTCATGAACATCACAACATTGTTTATGGTACCACTCTCCTCAAATTTTTCAACGAAATATGCGCCATCATCCCTTGTAATACCAATGGCAACAAAGCAAACTGCAAACTTTTCGTCTGTATCAGAACTAATTCTAGCCTGACTTACAATTTGGGCTGCAAGTTCCTTGTGAGGTAAACCATTCCCAGAAAATATGGGCAATTTCTGACCTCTAATCAAAGTACTCAGCACATCGATTGAAGAAATGCCCGTTTCAATATAGTTTCTTGGATATCGCCTTGCAACCGGGTTTATTGGTCTTGAATTAACATTATACTTTTTGTTGGCATAGATAGGGCCACCGCCATCAATGGGCTTTCCAACACCATTAAACATCCTGCCAAGGATATCTCGTGATAGATTGAGCATGAGCGGTTGACCGGTAAATCTGACGGAAGCGTTTACCGTACTGAGACCTGATGTACCCTCGAAGACTTGGGCAACCACATAGTTTTCCTCAATTTTAATGACTTTACCCAAGCGATTTTCATCTTCAAGCTTGATTTCAATCATTTCACCGTACTTGGCTTCCTTGATCCCCTTTAGAAATATTAAAGGCCCTTCTATTCGATCTATTTTTAAATATTCTTTTAACATATCATCACCTAATTGTATGCTTCAAGTAACGCATCATAATAGTCCTCAAGTTCTTTGTTTATGTCCTCTATACCCTCTAATTGGTCATTTGGAATATTGTATTTCATCTTTGTGATTTTCTCAAAAAGTGCACTATCTCTTATTTTTGAAATTGGAATGCCTTTTTCACTACAAGCAAGTGCCCTTTCATACAGATGCCATATGGTCTTTAGCATCATATACTGCTTTTCAATCGGTACAAATGAGTCTTCCTTGTGAAAGGCATTTTGTTGAAGAAAACCCGTTTTTAAGATCCGCGCCACTTCAAGTACCAGTCTCTGTGAATCCGGTAATACATCTTCGCCAACCAACTGAACGATGTCTAGCAGTTTACTCTCTTCTTGTAAGAGCTTCATCACTTGACTTCTAAGTGTTATGGCATCTTCACCTACATTTTCGGTGTACCAATCCCCAAGCATCTTTAAATAACCACTGTAACTGCTGAGCCAGTTAATTGATGGATAATGTCTAGCATAGGCAAGCTTTCGGTCAAGTGCTAAAAAAGCATTGACAAAGCGTTTTGTATTTTCCGTAACCGGCTCTGAAAAATCCCCACCTGCTGGAGAAATTGCACCAATGATTGTGATTGAACCTTCATCACCACCAAGTGTTCTAACATAACCTGCACGTTCGTAAAACTCAGCAAGGCGATGTGACAGATACGCTGGATAACCCTCCTCAGCAGGCATCTCCTCAAGTCGACCACTAATTTCTCTCAAGGCTTCAGCCCACCTAGAAGTAGAATCAGCCATAATGGCTACATGATAACCCATGTCCCTAAAGTACTCAGCCATTGTGATGCCAGTATAAATACTGGCTTCCCTTGCCGCAACTGGCATATTGGAAGTATTGGCGATTAATACCGTTCTCTCCATAATGGCTTTTCCGGATTTTGGGTCAATCAGTTTTGGAAACTCCTCTAAAACATCTGTCATTTCATTGCCACGCTCTCCGCAACCGATGTAAATAATAATATCGGCATCAGACCACTTGGCCAATTGATGCTGCGTCATGGTTTTTCCAGTTCCAAAACCGCCTGGAATTGCTGCCGTTCCCCCTTTTGCTATCGGAAATATCATATCGAAAACACGTTGACCTGTGATGAGGGGTTTTGAAATCTTCATCCGTGACTGAATGGGTCTTGGCTTTCTAACCGGCCACTCCTGATACATTTTAACGGTAAAAATCTCTCCCTTATCCGTTTCTAGCTTAACAATGTCTGTATCAATGCTGTATTGTCCATCTGGAACGACTTCAATAACTGAACCACTAATATGGGGCGGTACCATTATCTTATGAAGGATTAAACCAGACTCATTTACCGTGGCCACAATTGACCCTTTTTGAACCTTATCTCCCACCTTAACAGTCAATGCCACAGGCCACTTCTTCTCAAAATCAATAGACAAGAGGCCAATCCCAAGCGGCATAAAGTTCTCACTCATTTCATTAATTTTAATCAAGGGTCTACCAATACCGTCAAAGATATTGCCAATGAGCCCAGGACCTAGCTTTAAAGATAAGGGCGTCCCAAGCCCATAGATTTTTTCATTGAGTTCAATGCCCTCAGTTTCCTCGTACACCTGGACAGTTCCCACCGTATCGTTAAGGGCGATGATCTCAGCAATGAGTTTATTCTCACCCACTAAAACCATCTCTCGCATCTTGAATTTTTCCATTTGGGTCCCCTTGACAACAGGACCATTTATATAAACAATTTTACCTTCATTTTGCTTCACCGCACGCCTCCTGTGTTGGGTTAAAAAGTGCATTAATCATACAACCTAGATATTCTTCCAAATCATCAACTTCCGAATTTAAGGTGTAGTCATATTTGACCTTCCCATTTTTGATGATATAGAATCCCCCAATGATCTTGTCATCAATAAAGGTCTTCATCTCAAAAGGTACATATGCCAAATCTCTCGCTTTTAAACCAATCAACAAATCATCTTCATCGGCCAAGGGCTTCATTGCCTCCTCAAAATGCGTATGAAAATAGTGTTCATATTCCTCAGTCAAGGTAATGAGTTCAATCTCAGCCATCAAATCTTTTTTTAAGGCCACTAAAAGTTCGTTTTTCTTGATGATGATTTTCTTCTGTGCTTCTGACCTTGCCTTTGAAAGCAGCTTGCGTTCTTGTTCCTTTGCCCTAAGCTTTACCTGTTCCAAGTAGTCATCACGTTGCTTGGCACATTTGTGCTCCATATCATCCAAAACCTTGGCGTGTTTTAGATTGAGCGCGGCCAAGGTTGCTTTATCCTCGGATAAGTTTCGCTCTGCAACCATTTTTGAAAATAATTCTATTTTCATTTCTATCGTAATGATAAAATCACCCTCTTTACAATTTAATGCCGATTGAATTCTTAATATAATTCATAATATAAGCCTTGTCTTTTAAACCCTCTGGCTCTGGTATTTGAATGATCAGGGTATCCATTCTCACCAGCTTCTTTTCCATTATAAATTCCTTGATTTGATTATAAATATTCTCTGAGATCATAATAAGCCCTACTGTTATATCCTCAAGAAGAGTCTCAATCATCTCTTCTGTCTCTTCCTTAGAGGTCATGATTTTGCCATCTATGCCACCCAGCCTCATGGCGATCAAGGTTTCATTTTTTTCACAAAGACAATAGGATCTCATTATAGTCTCCCTAAAATTAAAATTGAAATAATCAAACCATAGATGGCAATCCCTTCAGCAAGGCCGACAAAAATCAAGGTCTTCCCAAGAATTTTAGGATTTTCTGAAACAGCACCAAGTGCAGAAGAGCCAACACTACCTACAGCATAACCCGCGCCAATCGTAGCCAGCCCGGTCGAAATCGCCGCAGCGATATAGCCAAAACCTGCTGAATTACTCGTTTGCGCAGTTTGTGCTACCTGCGTTGTGGCTGCAAATGAAGTGCCTGAAAAAATATAAACGGTGCCGGCAATTAAGGCCAATGCATATGTCACAACATTAAAGCTCAAAATTACCTTCAGCTTTTGATTGGCTTCCTCAATTGAAGGTTGAAAATAATAATAAAAACCAAGTCCAATTGTTACTAGAATAATAAACACCAATATCGATACAAATAACATAATACCCTCCTATACTTTATCTGGATTAAATAATATGCCTTCTCCAGTATAATATTTGCTAAAAAGCTCATAATAGAATAATCTAAGCCCTTGGATAAATACGACCAAACCTTCAAGGCCAATAATGATTACATTGCCAATGATGAACATAATAACGTTACCACCAGGACTCCCAATAATATCTGCAAGTGTATGAAATGCAATAAAAAGCCCCACATGGTTAAGTGCGAATGCACCAACTCTTATAAAAGAAGCACTGTTACTCAGCAAACTTAAAAAGGTTTCAAAAATATTAAAGCCGCTTTCTATATAGTACTCTGCAGGTGTTTCCTCATAGAGGTGGTCTTTTTTTAATATAAGGGCACTTAAAGGCTCTTTTACGACTAATAGAACAATATTGATGAAGATAATGGTACTTAAAAGAAGTGTTGGTAGCCACTCTACTCCCATAACTTGCTTGTAGACCAGCAAGAGCAAAGTCGTCAGTAGAACAATGCCATTTATGCCATTTCGTCCAAAAAGACCTTCCTCTAAATCTCCCACTCTCAGTTTATTGATGACACTGTAACCATAACTGATATAAACCAGCACGAGTCCAACTAATATTGCCAGAATCAAAATCAAATTGATGTTATCAATAGGTCTTAAATAAATATTGAAGGGCAACCATTTCGAAATGATACGCTCATATCCAAAAAACGAATCGTAGAGCACACCAAAAGCCATTGACCCAATCCCAATTCTAGTTAATATCCCGCAAAACTCAGGATTCACCTTTTTCCTAAGTAATATGCCTGCTAATGAGATTATAAAGCCCTGTCCTAAATCTCCAAACATGGCTCCAAACAGGAACATGTATGCAATGCCGAAGAAGACAGTTGGGTCAATTTCATTATGAGATGGCACGCCATACATGTTTACGAGCATCTCAAAGGGTCTAAAAAAATGGTTATTCTCAATTCTGGTCGGAACAGGTATCGTATTTGATACCTCTTCGGCTTTTTTATAAGCCACTAGGGTATCTGGATGTTTTGTAAATGCTTTTTCAAAAACATCACTTTTATTTTCTGGTATCCATGCTGAAATATAGGCAAAATTCTGAGTCGCACCAACTTTTACACGGACCTCATCAATCTTGCTTTCCATGATGAGTTTTGAATATAATCTATCAATACTTTCACTGCGTTCATGGATGTCCTTCTTTGACATTTCCTCAAGTTCCTTGAGACGTTCCTTGTACTTAACAATATCACGCTTGATTTTTTCGACCATATCCTTAGGGGTTCCCCAATAAGTCTGATCCAATTCAATTTCTGTGAAATTCGTACTTCTTAGAATACGTCCCATTTCAACATCCAGACTTTTAGGCGAAATGATGATGTAGAGTTCCTTTTCATCATGTGTGCCAACATGTAGAACGATTGCCTTAATATTTTCATGGTTTTGAGAAATCTTTCTTGCTTTTTCGCGAGTGAGAAAGCCAAATTTCATGGTGAAATATTTCATTTCCACCAACTTACCAATATCCACGTCTATATTTTTCATGCGTTCAATATACTGGATGACATCGAGTGATTTCAACTTTTCTGTTATATGATTGACTTCTTCAGTCAAGTTTTCAAACGTGCAGCAAAGATCATCAATTTCAGTTTTGATTACTTCAAAATGATGTGGTCCCTTTAAATGTCTCTCATGAAATTTAGGGGTATATTGCATCCCTTTTAAAGTATCATCAAGTTTCTGGATATATTGCTTGATTTCTTTATTTTCCTTAAGCGAAACAATATCTTCCATGTCTAAAATTTCATCTGCATGTTCTTCCGATATGCCTATGTTAAATTCGCCTTCATTGATTTCAAGAAAGGTGTCGATAAACTCTGACTTTCCAATTAAAATCATGTCCCTTAACAGCTCATCGAGACCATTCCGATGACAGACGATATTCGCCATGACGAGTTTTTTTATAGCCACTTATCGCTCCCTCCCCAATTCTCTAATCAATAAATCTTTGATGTTATCAAATCGGTATTTTTTTCCTTCCATGATGGTAAATAAATCTCTCATTTCATATTCAAATTTGAAGAGTAGCACCACCGGTAAAACGATGGACAAGCCTGCATCCTTGGTATATTCATCAAGTCTATAATAGAGATGTCGCTCCATGGCACGTTCCATCATATATTCACGATCTTGAAATATGTCTTTATAATCCCCATCTGAAATAAAACGCCTAAAATCTTCAAGTTCCATGTAGCATAGAGATTTTAAGGCTTTATAATCATATCGACGTCCCCCTTCAAGGGTGAAGTTGAATAATTCCTCAGATGAAATATCAAAAAACAAACGCCCTCTGTAGATCCATTGAACGTTTAAGATGTCAATGTTGATGCCCAAAAGCTCAAGCATCAAGGCTCGATCTTTACGCTTTAGAGACTCTATTGCAGCTTTCAATTGATTGAAATAGATTCGGTCCAATATCATCTCCATGTGAAAAATCATGCGTTCTGAATCCTCTTCCAGAAAAAGTACCAAAGGCTCGTGATAAATTGTATGGTCGATCATTTCAAGCAGTTCACGCACACTTACAGCTTTCTCAAGCTGATCATAATCCAAATTTGAATACAACTGTGAATATATTAAGTGATCCCTAAGGTCTTTAAGTGATTCATTTCTAGACAAAACCCTAATAAACAACTTTAAGTTTTCTACTTCATATCGACAAAACATAGCCTTAAAAAAACTGCGGTAGGCATCGATGTAAAAATGATAGAGTTTTTCATATACGTTGAAAAAATACTTTTTGATTAAGACTTCATACTCTTCAAGTTGTAGGGCTTCATCTTCAAAAATTTTTGCATAATGTGTATTGTTTTTAAGATATTCTAGAACTTCTTCAACTGTTTCAAGCTTCAACAAGGCATTATATTCTTCATCCTTTAAAAGTCTCCCTAAAATTGCCTTCGCTTTAGCATTGGCAGCTGCATGCGTTTTTACCTTATACATCAAACGCCCCCTTTGCTAAAGGAAAGTCTTTTAAGTGCATTTTGAATCATTTGGGCTTTATTTTGATCAAAAAGAGCATCCATATTTTGCAGGCTTTCTGAACATGCCTGTTCAATTTTTTCCTTTTCGCGATTGGCTTCTGCCATGATAAGCTCATTTAATCGCTTGCTTTGTTCAAGCTTCATTTTGTTGGATTTTTCTTCGATATTCTTGATAATGGACTTGAGCTGTTTTTCACGTTCAACGATTTCTGCCTTGATGCGCTGAACCTCTTCATCCGTTTTTTGGTCTATTTCAATAATCTGATTGAGAATATTTTCGATCCACTTGTCCTCCATAAATTCACCTTCTTTTTAAAGAGTCTTTCACTTCATATTAGTACCCAATAATATGCTATTATCACAGACTTTCTGTTTTTAGTATTAATGTAATATAGAAATTAAATTTATATCGGAACAAACAACATTTGAGACATCCCATGAAACAATTTTCACATACGCTTCTTGAGGATGACCATCACTAATCACTGGTCTTGACACAAATTTTGATGTAAAAAAATGATCTATAGCAAGAAAAAAAGGCTAAACGTTTTTTATTAGACGTTTAGCCCTTTTATAATGAGCGCCAATGCTTTCAAACCTTTTTCAAGGTCATCAAAGGTCGCATATGAATATGAAATTCTCAAAGCCTGATTTCTAGACGCTTCATAAATATAGCCTGGATACAGCAATATACCTTGTTTATATGCACTTTCAAAAACCTTGACCATGCTGATGTTGCCCTTTATTTGCAGCCATACATAGTACCCTCCTTTTGGAATTTCCCATGTGGCAATTTCTTTAAAATAATGATTGAGTAACTCAAGTGTGAAATCACGCCTTTTTTTAAGCTGAGCTCTCATTTCAATTAAATGCTCATAATATAAGCCTGTTTCAAACCATTTTGCCACTGCAAGTTGCGACAAGGAACTAGACCCATAATCCATTTGCATTTTTATATCAGCCAAACGATTAACCACAGTTTCTGGTCCAACAACCCAGCCAATCCTAAGACCCGGACTAAGTGTTTTGGAAACACTGCCAATGTAAAGCACATTTCCTGAATCATCCAAGGCCTTGAGTGTTGAAGGTGGTTTTTCATCAATCCAGAGCTCACCATAGACATCATCCTCAATAATCGGCAATTTCTCATTTTTGCAGATTTGTATCAGTTCTTTTCGCCTATCAATTGACATTAAAGTGCCTGTTGGATTTTGATAGTTTGGTATTGTGTATAAGATAGACGCATGACTCTTTCTGATTTGTGAAGGAATCTGGCTGCCAATAATACCCTGTTGGTCGATATCAATGCCAACTCTCCGCATGCCTAGTGTCTGCAGAATTTGAAGCGAATAGAGGTAAGATGGTTTTTCAACAAATACAGTCGAGCCAGATTGTAAGAGTCCAATCGAAATCAATTGTATGGCTTGAAGTGCACCAGAAACGATGAGGATACAATTGGGTGAAACGTCAATGCCGATCGTCTTTAAGTACTTGCTGATTTCCGCTCTTAAACAAGACATACCCTTGGGCCAATCATAGCCTAAACTGCCAACATCCTTGGACACTTCATTTAGTATCACCTTCATACGGTCTTTTGAAAACATATCCGGTGAAGCTTCACCAGAACTCAATCTGAGCATGGTTTCATCTGGTTCTGATTCGTTGATCATCTTAATGGTGTTGTAATTTGGCATGTGTATACCATCGTCGATATAGTCCTGCCACTTGGCTTGAGACAAGTGTAAAAAAGACAAAGCCTCCGTAGCAACCTTTGTACCACCTCTCCCATGACTCTCAAGAACCGCTCTTGCAATGAGTTCGCTTAATGCTGCAACAATGGTGCTTCTATTCACTTCAAAGATTGCTGCAAGCTCCCTTTGAGATGGCAATAAAGCCCCTGCAGGCCATTCTCCTGTTTGAATTTTGTCGATTACAAAATCTATGATTTGTGACTTTACAGATGTTTTTAATGCCTTGTCCGGTTTCCAATCCATTTGAAGCATGCCCAAAATCCCCCCCAATATCACTGATTATACCACAAAAGACTAGAGGCAATCCTATTGGATTGCCA
>NZ_JBVBZF010000017.1:0-24865 GCF_057447755.1 Fusibacter sp.
AAAATCCCTTTTTCCTTTGCGCAGAATACCACGAATGTCTTTATCACCCGTATTTTAGGTACGGACGTGATGCATACAACGATCGAAATGGCTTTTGATGACGGCCATAAGGTTTATATCACACTATTCTTGACTTCCACACTGGATGAAGATTATTTGATGAGCCTTAATTCGGCACTTTTTGTCTCGTCTATCATCGGCATATTATTACTTTCGATCTTTGGACGATATTTTACAAGGCGTGCATTGAGACCGCTTGTAAATTTATCCTACACCGCTCAAAACATTAACAATGAAAATCTAGATTATCGCATTCCTTCCATAGGCACGAATGACGAAGTGGATACCTTGATTAAAAGTTTAAACTTCATGCTGCAAAATCTCGAAAAGTCCTTTGATTATCAAAAGCGATTCGTATCTGATGCTTCACATGAACTCAGAATACCACTTACCATCATATTGGGTTATATCGATTTGCTCAAAACAATGGGATATGATGAAAAAGACCTTCTTGACGAGTCCATAGATGCCATTGAATCTGAAGCCAAAAATATGAAAAATCTCGTTGAAAAGCTTTTAATGCTGGCTCGAGTTGAAAACCGATCCTATGAAGTCAATTTTGATCGTGTTTCAGTAGACGAACTCACTGAAAAACTCATTCATGAATGTCGATTAATTTATGAAGATTTTTCGTTTGAATCCGATTTGGATTTCCACGGCGATGTCTTGGTCGATAAGGAACTCATCGTTCAAATCTTCAGGGCATTGATTGAAAACGCTGTTAAATACACTGAACCTCCAGGAATCATCACCATTGGTTCTAGAGAACTTCGCAAGTACTATGAGATTTCCATCACGGACAACGGGCGCGGCATCCCAGCTGAAAATATTCCGAATCTTACAAATCGCTTTTATCGCGTAGATGAGGATCGAAACCGAAAAACTGGTGGCGTAGGACTCGGACTTGCAATTGTCGAAAGCCTAATGAAGGTTCAAGGTGGTCGAATTCAAATTGAGAGTCAAGAAAGTGTCGGTACCAAAATTGCACTACTGTTTCCAAAAGACAGCTTTATGAAATAGGTTAAACTATTTCGGTTCACGAATTATTTACAAGTGTTAATGATTTTCTAACATCTCATTAATTTTATTCTAACCATCAAGGGGTATTATATAGTTGTAAACAAAAACAACTAGACCCCTTTGGAGGTGGATTATGAAAAGTTTATTTGGAAAGCATATCAGAATTAATCCCTCTGTAAAAAATATAGATGTGGATAAAGCGATTATGGAGAGCAAGTACCTTCAGTTTGTAAAGACGATTTATTAGTAGAGATTTGTATGGAATGATTAAAGTCCTATCATTAGTACTTGACCAGATCTATCGAGAATACTTACAGAATGAAAGCTACAGACCAACCTTCTATTTTAAGAAGCTGTTCTGTAGCTTTTTTTATTTCAAATATATTAAGGGATCAGCTCATCCTTGTATAGCTTATGAGAGTATGGATTAATGCCTCTATAGATTTATACCTCTATAGATTTATGTCTCAATGGATTTATGTCTCAATGGATTTATGTCTCAATGGATTTATGCTTATATCGATGTTCCCAAAGTGTGACCCCCAAGGTAAAAACGCCACAAAATATTAAGCCAAAATAATAACTGATCATACGCCAAAGTAGCATGGCAATGCCTACAAAATGTGTGGTGAATACTGAACCTAAAACCATTGAAAAGCCAACTTCTGAAGCCCCAACGGTCCCAGGAATTGGGATAAAACTGACACACATATATAGAATAGCCTGAAGTGTGATCACCTTAAGAGGACTAATACCAGATAAATTTAATGCCAGATAGATGACATAAGTAATTCCGAAAAATAAGGTGACCTGTACAAAACTCAACACAAAGAGTTGTAAGGTTTTCTTTGGATCCGATTTGAGTTTTTCAATACCCTGCTGGTAGTCTTCCACAAAATCCAATAGTTTTCCTTGTGCTTTTTCAAGATTTTTTATGAGTCTAAAACGAGACAAACCTCGATTCATTTTTTGACCTATAATCTTTATCCAATTCGGCTTAAAAGCCAGAAAAATAATCAAGGTTAATCCTATCGTATTAATGAATAGTCCTAGACCCAGAAAACCGGTTATTAAACTCATTTCATTAAATATATATTTAAAATTCAGGATTGAAAGAAGAAGTGCGTATAGGGTCACCGTTACCTGAAAGACCAAGAATTTTCCCACTAAAATAGCAGTCCCGTTGCTGGCGGTTACCTTATGTTTTCTTAAAAGCATCAGTTGTATAGGTTGACCACCACTGGCAAAAGGTGTGATATTACTATAATATTGTCCTACCAAAGTGGTTTTTATGGCAATCCACGGAATATGTTTACGGTCGATCCGGTCATCTACATGGTCTAAGAGCATCCCAATCATTAAGGATTCCAATCCCCAAAATGCAAACATTAGTCCCACAGCATAAAATATATAAGTCAATTTTACTGTATGTGCAATTTCGACCATCTGATCTAAGTTAATCTGTCTATTCAATATGATAAAAGTGATACCAATCAGTATAAACATGATTGTGAAGTTTATCCACTTTTGTTGTTTTGTCATACTTACACCCTCTTATCTTACGGCTCTCAGAATGGCTTCATCCTTAAATTCCTTTTTGAGTTCATACATATTTGACTTGAGCTTAAAGAGCTTGACGTCATCATGAACTATACTGGCAATTTCATCTGCAAACAATGCTTTCTGATCAAGAACAATACCAATTTCACGATTTTTAATAAACTCTATGTTGGCATACTCCTGGCCCACTGCAGTCTGCTGAATGAGAAGTGGTATTTCCTTGTTAATCGCTTCAAACAGTGTCACACCACCTGGTTTTGTATAAATCAAATCTGACGTTTCCATGAGTTCAGCGATGTTTGAAACATACCCTAGTATTTGAATATTTTTATATTTTCTTTTACTAAGGGCATTTGCGAGTTCAAAGTCTGTACCAGTGACTATTATAAACCTTGTATTTTCGATCGCTTCAAGTTGTTCTAAAAAACCATCATCAAATTTAATTTTTCCCATAGCACTTGCCATGATGAGGACTTGCTTCATTTGATTTGTGGAGGCGATGTTCTTCTCGACCTTGAAATCTGCACCAACTGGAATGCCTGTTACGAAAATTGAAGCTTGATTTACCCCCTTAAGTCTTAACAAATCCTTCACTTCTATAGAGGGTACAAAATATTGGTCGGTTTCATCATGAACCCATTCCCAACTATCGACAACGTCTGTGATTACCGTCATAAGTGGAATGTTTTTATTGTATTTAGTCTTATATCTCGACATGAAGCCAGAAGTCACTGGGAAAGTACTGATGACAATTGAAGGCTCTTCTGCATCCATGTATTCCCTAAACCTTCTGTTATAACGCGTATACAGGAGTTCATCAATAATGTTCTTACGACTGTCCCTCTTGTAATTGTAAAATACGTTGTATAAGGTCTCAAATTCCCTTGTCAAATAGTTATATAATGCCTGCGCTGTTTTCTTATATGAAGGTTTAATAATATCAAACAAGTCCACAATATCAATTGTATAATCAAAATATACACGTTCTATTTCTGCCTTAAGCGCTTTAGAAACCGAGTGATGCCCCATACCAAATGTTGCTGTAAGAATCACGATCTTTTTCTCTTTCATTTTTTGCCTCCTAATAAGCTGATCCTATTTGTGAGCCCGTTTTGCTAGATTTACGATTAAAACAGCTCATGATGCCTCAAGATAATCTTCGCTAAACTTGCTTAAGGTGAAAACACCTTTTACACCTATGGATTCAATTTTCTATATAAAAATGAGGTTATGCTTTATCATAACCTCATCATATAGGATGAATATTAGAAGAACGTCAACTCTCCATTAGAATTTAATTAAAATTTTTAGTTTGATAATTTCTAAAAGCTAAAACGGATAAAGCCGCTCCAAAAAGGATTAATAGAAAGGGTTTGTAATTCATGGTGTAATAAGTAGTGATATCTGTTTCAATATAACCAAAGGGCGTAAAATAGGTCAAGAACTTGGTAACTTCGCTTACCCCTCCAATAGAATTTAAGAAATAAAAAATCAAGATCATGATCATAGCCTTTTGAGAACTCGTCTGTGGGTCCTTAGAAAACGCAGCAATCGTAAAGCCCAGCACACCATTTGCAAATATAATAAGGAGCATATTAATGAGCAACTTTACAAAGACAAAGAAATCAAACCTTGAAATGAGCCTTGTTTTTGTCATTTGGTAATCAAGTATGGCATTGACTTCATCGATTGTCTTGTGGTTGATCCAATAATTGATAAAGAATGCAGGATCATAAGCAAACAGGGTTTCCAAAGGTGCGTCACTCTCTAGGAAAACAGCCTTCATCGCCTTGTATTGACTTAACTCATCAGATAAATTTTTTATAAATTCTGCCTCAGATATGCCTTCAATGTGAAGTAATGTCATATACTCACCAGGTTCCAACATCATTTTATTAAACAAGGCCTCTGGATCATCCATATGGGGTTCAAGAACATTGAGTATATGCTGTGCATCAATGCCTTGATTTTCAATTTCAGCCTTATTTTCTTTATATTGCTTTGTTAACATGCCTGTGGTGAAGGCCTTAAAATCTTCTTCAGTAAATTTGACAAATGGCTTTAATGCCTCAGAACTTGAGACAATTTTTTCATTGATTGAAGGCGTATAGAGTGTCATATTGAGTTCGTAGGGCGCATAGTTCATTTCCAAAAGGATTGATACATAGCCAAGCAACCCTACTATCGTCATAAATAGAAGACTCAAAATAAAGAGCGATAAGAGCTTTGTTATGAAGATATGGCTTCTCTGTATAGGCTTAGAAAGCAAAAATTCTATCGTTCCCATTTTTTCTTCCTTTGCCAAGAGCTCTGAACCGAAATATCCAAAAAAAACAGACCCCATCAACACAATCCACATGGTACTGTATGTGGCAAAAAAACCATTTAAAGTTCTCATGGCAAAAACATCTACATTAAAAGCGGACATAATCCCCTGCATCACACCAGTGGATAAAAAGCCGCTTAGGACAGCCATGTTCTCTGCTATTGATTTGTAAAAGAACATGCTGAACATTACCATAAAACCGGAGACCAGCGACAAAATCATTATGGTCTTTTGACTTTTTTTAAGCTCGAATGCCAATAAAGTTTTCATGATATGCCTCCAATCAATAATAATACTTAAAAATTTCTTCCAAACTTGGTGATTCAATATTGATATCAATCACCTTAAATTCAGAAAGTATTGCAAGTGCTTTTGATAAATCCTTAGAAAGCCTAAAATAAAGCGTTATGGTTTGGTTCAGCGTTTCCCTTTGCTCAACCTCATAAAATTCAGATAGTCGGTCAATGGCATCTTCAGCCTCATCAATAGGTAGTCTACAGGTCACATTTTTAAGTGAAAAAGCCTTGAGACTTTCAATGGTCGTTGTCTTTATAATATTACCGTCTTTGATAAAAGAGACTTTCGTACAATGTCTTTCAACCTCATCGAGATTATGGGAAGAAAAGAAAATGGTTGCCCCCCTTTGATTTCTTGCCTTAAGGTCCTCAAAGATACGGTCTTTGATTAAGGGATCAAGTCCATTGGTAGGTTCATCAAGCAATATCACCTTAGGGTCATGGAGAACACTCAAGATATACCCGACTTTTTTCTGGTTCCCAAATGACAGGGTCTTGAATTTTTTGTTGACGTCCACATTGAGATACTGGGTCAAACGCCACATTTCTGCTTCAAGCATTTCCTTTCTCTCTTTGGGCGTTAAAGACTTAGCATCTGGGAATAAAGCAGGGTTTTTTTCAACCTTTAAATTGGCATAATACTGGATGTTCATATCCAATATAGCCTTTACAGTGACATCCGCATAAAGATTGATTTCAGATGGCAAATACCCTATGTAAGGCTTAATTTGCATTTCAAAATTAGTAACATCTAAATCAAATATCTCAGCTCGACCACTTGTTGGAAACAACAGGGTCATTAAGACTTTTAGGGTAGTGGATTTTCCTGCACCATTTGGGCCAATAAAGCCATAAAATTCACCCGTCTTAACATCAAGAGATACAGATTCAACCCCCATTTGATTGTCATAATACTTTTTCAAAGCTTTGATTGAGATCGTCATAGCATTCACCTCATCTATAGGATCTGGTTTAAGATTGCTTCAATATAATGCTCAACAAAAGCATTATAAGGTGATAACAACTGATTATCAAAGAATTTCATGAAAAATACACCTCTCAAAAGGTCAATTGCAATGGACATCTCCACTTTAAGTGGTGCATCCTTGACCAGTTGCTTTAAAAAACTCACATCTGCAGATTCTAAACTTGCAATTTGCTCTGGTGCTAATAAATCAAAGATCTTATCCATAACACTCTTATCTGAGAGTGCATTATAAATTTGATTGTCATTGATTTGTTTAAGGCCTATCAATATGCTCTCTTTGATTCGTGCCTTCGGTGATTCCAACGCTTCAACAGTATGATTTATCTCAAGTTGAAGTTGCTCTTCAAACCGCATCATCACTTCGATAAAGACATGCTCCTTTGAGGGATAAAATAGATATAGAGTTCCCTTACCTATACCCACTGCCTTAGCAATCGCCTCTACCTTAACGTCTTTGTAGGGATACGTCTTGAATAAAATCGTAGCTGAATCTATAATCTGATTTTTTATTTCTTTTTTTTCATCATCAGTAAAGGGTCTACCCATTTAATTCCTCCTGTGACTCGTTTTGTTTTTTCGGTCACAGAAGTGCTAAAAAAAATCTGTGACTGGATTTATTTTTCTAGTCACAGATTATCACATCCTATTTTTTTTGTCAAATGGATTTTAACTTATTAATGATTAACACTTAATCAACTCTTAAGCAATATGATATAGGTCAACATCAATATTTTTTATCAGACCAGACGCTTGTCCAACATGAAAAACGACAAGCTCATGAAGGGCTCTTGTGATTGCCACATATAAGAGTTTGATGTCCAGTGGATCATGATCATAATGGTAGGGCTTTAAGTCCACTATTATGACCGCATCAAATTCAAGCCCCTTTGAAAGCTGTGGTGTCATGATGGTGATGCCACTTCGATAATGTTCCTCTTGCCCTGTAAACATCTGAACTTCTTCTTCAAATTGGGGCAGCATTTTCTCATAGACTAGCTTACAGGTAGCTTCTACCTTGCAAATAATTGCCACTGACTTGAAGTTTTGGCGCTTCAAAGACCTTACCTTTTCAAAAATGCCAGACAACATGGTATCCTGGTCTTCACATGCGATAACACTTGGCTTGTTCCCTCTTCTAAGCGCTGGTTTTCCAAGCACGATATTGTCATCTTCAAGGGATGAAATGACTGCATTACCAAAATCAATAATTTCCTTAGTTGATCTATAGCATATACTGATGGTCTTGTAGGTCGTATTGGCTTTAAAAACCTGAAGTGATAAGTCATCCCAATTTGATATGCCCCTGTAGGCATTGATGCCCTGAGCGATATCGCCCACGATTGTGAAGGACTTGTTGGCACTGGTCATGGTCAGTACATGCATTTGAAATGGGTTATAGTCCTGGGCCTCATCCACAACAATATGTGTATACTTCTTCAATAAGGGTGATCCTTCAATCACAAATTTCATATAAATCAAGGCCGGAATATCTTCATATTCAATCTTGCCTTTTACACGATTATGTGTATAGTCACATATGATCTGAATTTCTTCTTCACTAAGCGCTGTCTTGGAATGCTTTTTCATGAGACTAGCATCACTCAACAATTTAAGCAGCAGTTTTTCGATATCAAAATTCACCCATTTTGTCAGGTATTCTTTTGGAATTGACAATATACTTTCATTTAGTATATTCGTGTATTCAATCCTCTTATCTGCTAAAATACTGATTTTTTTATTCCGTTCATTTTCAGTCAGACCAGTATCTTGCTTTATTTTGACCAATTTTTCTTTATACTGTTTGTTTATTCGTGCTTCGATTTTTACGACCCTGTCCTCGATGGTATCCTTAATATATTGCATGACCTTCTCTTTTCGCTTAGCCAAGGGCAAGTAAGTGAACTGGCCATTAAAAAGTTTTTCAAGCTCATCATATGAATAAAGTGTTTGATTCATGAGGATAACATCTTCTTTAGGTAGGGCTTCAAGCAACATCTGACCTATATAATCATCTATAATCCTCTTAAAGCTCAATGAACCTTTAAAAGCTGAGACAAATTCCAAGGCTTTTCTGACTTCATCTTCCTTATTAAGTAGAATCAACTTTTTAAGCTTGTTGACTTCAGAGTTTGAATTTAATCGCTTTCCAAAGCTTTGTTCATACAACATTTCAAAGGTGACCTGCTCAATGTCGTGAACACCCAAATCAGGAAGTACATCACTAATATAGTCTAAAAAAAGTTTATTGGGCACGATCATCAGAATTTTTTCTGCCTTAAAAATATCCTGATAAGTATACATGAGGTAGGCAATTCGATGAAGGACAATAGTTGTCTTCCCACTCCCAGCTACCCCTTGTATAATCAAGACACCATCTTTAGAAGCACGGATAATTTGGTTTTGTTCATCCTGTATGGTAGTGACGATGTCACCAAGACGATTGTCTTTTTTCTCCCAAAGTGCTTTCTGGAGAAACTCATCCATGGGGGTAAGCCCTTTGTCAAAGATGTTCACTAGCACACCATCAACGATCTCGTATTGTCTCTTCAAATACAAATCACCGATGATCAAGCCTTCAGGTGAATTGTACATAACCTCTCCAATATCACCACTGTAATAGAGTCCTGCAAGTGGTGCACGCCAGTCAAGGACCAAGAGCTTTTTGGTCTTAGCATCATCAACACTTGTTTTCCCGATGAAATAGGACTCCGTTTGCTTACCAATTTCACAGAAATCCACTCTGCCAAAGTAAGGCTTGTTGATTAAGGTCTCTAGAATTTCCAATCTGCTTTGATCAATTTTCATAAGTTGGTTAAAGACAGTTGGGTCTGTTATGACTTCCTTCGATAACTTCTTGTAATTTCGAGACTTGGCAATTAATTCTGCTTTCTCATCCGTGATGGTCTTCTGAATCATTGCCAGTTTCTCTTGTTCGTGTACATAATCTGGGTGTTCCTTTGCATTCATGATAATGCCTCCTTCTTATGCCAAATGGTTATGGCGATATAAAGTTGTCAATTTTCCGTCCTAAAAACTAGGAACTTTATCATACTCTTTCAAGCATCAAGATTCAACACTTTCATATAAATGTAATATTAAATTTAAAAAACGCCACAAAAAGAAAAACCATATAAGCCATCAGGATGACTTTTATGGTTTTCAATATGAAAGTACTTACTTAATAAGATCTACACGACTACTTTTTATAAGATTCAGCAAGTTTTGTGAAGGCTGGTAAAGAGCGTTCAATCATCTGCATATCCACACAATAAGAAATTCTAAAATAACCTGGATATCCAAAGCCACTTCCCGGCACCAATAAGAGGTTGTACTTCTTAGCTTCCATGACAAACTCAACGTCATCTTCTATCATTGCCTTAGGGAACAAATAGAAAGCACCATCAGGTTTTACCATTTCAAAGCCGATACTCTTAAGGTGATTGTAAAGCACATCTCTACGCTTTTCATACTCTTTGATATCCACAGAATCATCTAATGAATCTGCGATGACCTTTTGCCATAAGGCAGGCGCATTAACAAAGCCTAAAGTTCTGTTGGCAAATGAGAAGCCACTCATGAGCATTTTAGCATCTTCAATCTTACTATTCATTGCAATATAACCAATACGTTCACCTGCAAGTCCGAGTGATTTTGAATAAGAGTTTACAATTAAAGAGTTCTTAAAGATATTGTGCACATTTGGCGCTTTTACATTGTCGTAAATCAAAGCCTTGTATGGCTCATCCGAAATCACAAAGATCTCGTGGCCAATTTCTTTTTCTTTACGCTCAACGATTTCAGCCAGATCCTTGAGCATAGACTCTGAATAAATAACACCAGAAGGATTATTTGGTGAATTGATGATTACAGCTCTTGTTTTCTCTGTAATGCTCGCTTCCAACAATTTTAAATCTGGTTCAAATGTATTTGGGTCAGCAGAAACAACCACAGGTACACCATTGTGATTCTTTATATAGAAAATATATTCCGCAAAGTAAGGTGCAATGATGATCACTTCTTGACCTGGGTCTAAAATGGTTCTCATGATAACATTCATACCACCTGCTGCTCCAACTGTCATCATCACATGTTCATGTGAGATAGGCTTTATGATATCTTTGTTGACATCATCTGCAACTTTCTGACGTACATCTTGAAAACCTGCATTGTCCATATATTTATGAGTACCTAGTTCATCTGAGTTGACGATTTCTCTCAATTTAGCGACTACCTTTTTAGGAGGTTCAAAATAAGGGTTTCCGATACTAAAATCATAAACATTTTCATCACCATGAATTTTTTTTAGTTCAGCACCTTCCACGAACATTCTTCTAATCCACGAGGATTTCTTTAAATTTTCTTGCACTTCTTTTGAAATCATTGTTGCCTCCTTATATTAAAAATATTTTGACGCAAAATCCGCAGTCATTTCTCATTATTCTCTCTATTAGATTATATCAGAATCAATCCGTTTTGCAATTTTTTTGTAAAGATTAAAATAATTTTGTAACGGTTATAAAAAATAAAGCCTTTGTTACAGAATTAAATACTCTGTCAAAGGCCTATCGTGCATATAAAAATTATAGATTAATTACAATTGTGCAATTCTCTTGTTATCGAGCACCCAATGATCAACAATCTCCGATCTTCCCTGATCGAAAATACCGATTTTTGCATAGTCTGTATAAAGGCTGATGACTTGTCCACCATTAGTCTGAAGGCGTGTTAGATTGACACGTTCATAAATCGACATACGATCATTTTCCAAAGACTTAACACCATCAGTCGATAAAGTCACAAGGTCACCTTTCTTAATATTATTCATCACAATCCCTCCTTCAGTCGCTCGTTTCTTACGAAAATAAAGTTTATTTAGAAAAAACTTTATTTTATTAATCTGACATTTTTATCATTATATCAGACTTTCAGAAAAAGGGAAGCGTTTTTTTATAATTTGTTTATAAAATATGCATATTTATTTAATTGTATTATTAATTAATGCAATTTCACTTGGATGCTTTACGATATAGTCTGGGTTAAGCTGCTTTAACTTCTCAATATTGAGGATGGTCCAAGAGACAAGACAGGTTGCTACACCTGCATTTTTGCCCGCTTCAATGTCATGACCACTGTCTCCTACCATCAAGGTATCTTTTTCACTGACACCATAGTAATCACAAATTTTATGGATACCCTCGGGGTTTGGTTTGGCTTTTTCCACATCCTGAGCACTGAGATAGTATTCGAAATAAGAGGCCAAATGATATTGCTCAAGGCCCTTCTCCAAACCATTTCGACCCTTATTGGTTAAAATAGCACATTTTACGCCATCAGTCTTAAGGGTTTCAAGTAAGTCGTGGACGCCATCAAAAATCTCAGTTCTCGTGGTTTGGTTGTCCCTGTAATAGTTTCTGTAGAAAGCCGTCATCTCGTCACAGTACGTCTCTGACAAATCATACATTTGTTGTGCTAAAGGTTTTCCTAGAATTTTCTCGTACTCAGAATCACTAATCTCGCAATTTCTAAATTTCTTAGAGGCCTCATTAAGACTTTCCTTAATAATGTCATTTGTATCCATCAGGGTACCATCAAAATCGAAAATAATCAGTTTATATAACATTTCTTCTCCTTTAAAAACAGTTTCATTCACCTTTTTTTAAAGTCTATTCTAACCCATTTCTTTCAAATACACAATTGAAAATAGACATTTGAAATCCTACATTCCTGAAATTAACATGAGTCAATACCTGTCATCAGGGTATATATTATTTAGGCTGACGACGACGTCAGTTTTGTCAATTTAGATTAGGTTATTTACTGGAGGTTGATTATATGAAGATAAAAACGCGTATTGTAATGATAACCTGTGTTATCATTTTTGTAGCACTTGGCTCTCAAGCTGCTTTCAACGCCTTTTCAACAAACGCCAGCATTCAAAATATCGTTGAACTTGAGCTTAAAGATCAAATTGAAAACTTAAAAAGTGAACTGGTTTCTGCCGATGAGGTCGTGAACATTACCAAAAGTGCATTAAATGAAAAAAACATTGCCATTACGCGTGCTGTGGCTCAGCTTATTTCAGATGACCCAACATGGCTTGAGACAAATCGAATGATTGAGCTTGCTAATTTGCTCGAAATCTCAGAAATCCACGTTATAGATAAAGATGGCGTTCTGCAACATGGTAATATTGAAGGTTTTTATGGCTTTGATTTCAATACGTCAGATCAAACGCTTCCCTTTATTGCACTTATTAATCAAAAAAATGGTGCCCTCGCACAAGAGCCTTCACCAAGAGGAACGGATAATGTGCTCTTTCAATACATCGGCGTTTCAAGAATTGATGCTCCTGGTATCGTTCAAATCGGTATTGAACCAAAAGCCGTTCAAGAACTGCTCAGTAATCTAGACATCCAAAAAAGAATTGAAACCCTTGTCATAGGCGGTTATGGATTTGCGACAATCGTAGATGAACAGGGCATGATCCTCGCTAATAATGACCCAGCACTTTTAGGGACAGAGGCAAGTAGCCTTCCTTGGCTTTCAGACTTTTTGGCTTCCAGTGCCTCAATTGAATCCAAAACAATCAATGACAAATCCTTTTATATTTACAAAGAAAAAGATAATGGCTATTCACTTGTCGTTACTTTTCCTAAGGATATAACAGATGCAATTTTTAGACGTAATATGATCAATAACGTAGCGATTGTACTCTTATCCATCATCATATTGACCATTATCATTCAATTTGCAATAGGTTTTATGGTGACCAAGCCAATCAATAAAATTCAATATGCAATGGGTGAAGTGGGCAAGGGGAACTTTGATGTCTCTTTGGATTATACCTCTAAAGACGAGATCGGTGCACTTGCCGTTGACTTTGGTAAAATGGTTGCCAATGTGAAACATTTAATCGCTCAAACCACCTCAAGTTTAAAACAGGTTGTAAATTCTTCAGTGACCATACAACAAAACATAGAGGGTTTAAACAGTGCCAGTCATGAAGTAACCCGCGCAGTTGAAGAAATTGCACATGGCTCAACAGAAATGGCCTCAAACGTAAGCGAACGCCTAAGTGCTTCACAACAGCTTGGTACAAGTATTAATAACATCTATACAAAATTGAAAACGGCAAAATCTGTTTCAGATGAAATGGTCTCAACAAATAAAGTTGGAAAAGGGAAAATCACAGATCTTCAAAATGTCTTCCAACTCACCGTCAGCAATACTGGTGAAGTTGCCAATAATGTTGATTTGTTAAGTCAAAGCTCACAAGCAATCGAAAACATTGTCAGTGCCATTAAGGGCATTTCAGATCAAACCAACCTGCTTGCTTTAAATGCCTCCATAGAAGCAGCAAGAGCTGGTGATGCGGGAAGAGGCTTTGCTGTGGTAGCAGATGAGATCAGAAAGCTCGCTGAACAGTCTTCTCAATCAGCAGAAGAAATTAGCAGCATCATCAACAACATTATTACTGTCGTTGATCGGACAAACCTCACAGTTACAGAAACCAAGCAATCTGTCGACAGTGCTAAACAAAATCTGTCTGAAACTGTGGCTGTATTTGACGGCATCGAAAAGAGCGTCTTCCATGTGGATGAAATCATTAATGATTTTATTGATGAAACGTCTAAGATTGACGTCTTAAAATCTGAACTCATAGAATCGCTTGAATCTATGGCTGCATTGAGCGAAGAATCAGCAGCTTCAACCGAGGAAATTAACGCCTCTACTGAAGAACAGCTATCACGCGTCATGGAAATTAGCGAAGCTGTCAATGCGCTTAATTCGGATATCCAAGTCCTTTCAACCGAAATGAGCAAATTCATCATTTGAGATCAGAATTGTGATTTAAAGACTTGACGATTACCACCAAATCCTTTAAACTGAATCATGTAAACAAGAAAATTTATAACATGTACGGTGCCAAGTAATTGGAGAATAGGGAATTAGGTGAGAGTCCTAAGCGAACCCATCACTGTAAGGTGGAGCAACTTGCATTTGCCACTGAGTTTTACTCGGGAAGGCGCAAGGTGTGCTATGATACCGAGCCAGGAGACCTGCCGATCAAGCAATGCAATGAATGAAGGTAAAGTTCATTACCCTAGGGGTAATGGACTTTTTTTTATGCAAAATGCAGGAAACCCATTTCTCCCAAACATTGAAGGAGGATATTCATGTTAAATGATGTATTGTCAAAAATTACAGAGATTGATCGCGATATGATGAAAACCGTTAGAAATCGTGTGGATTATCTCAACAAACCACAAGGCTCTCTGGGGAAATTAGAGGATCTTGTTGTACAGGTATCTGGTATTACAAGTCAAGCCTATCCTATGACGGATAAAAAAGCCCTTATTGTCATGTGTGCCGACAACGGCGTTTGCGTAGAGGATGTTGCCTCTGCCCCACAAGAAGTTACCTATATTCAGACCCTCAACATCCCCCGTGGCTTAACTGGTGCAGGTGCACTGGCCAAGCAGATGGATGCAAAAATATATGCGGTTGATGTCGGTGTCATGAGAGATATTGAAGACGAATATGTGATCAATAAAAAGGTCATGTACGGCACTCACAACATGACTAAAGGTCCTGCCATGTCGCGAGATCAAGCCATTAAGGCATTGGAGGTCGGTATTGAAATCGCCATTAAAGCGGTTGAAGACGGTGCTAAGATCCTTGCTACAGGTGAAATGGGGATTGGTAATACCTCAACCACAACTGCCCTTCTCTCAGTTTTCACTGGTATTGATCCCAAAGAGATCACAGGTATTGGTGCCAACTTCCCACTTGAAAAACTCGCCCACAAGGCAGATGTAATAAAGCGATCAATCACAGTCAATCAACCCAATCCTGAGGATGTTTTAGATGTGCTCTCAAAGGTTGGAGGACTTGATATTGCCGGCATGGCTGGGACAATGATCGGTGGTGCTTATAAAAAGGTGCCAATTATCATCGATGGGTTCATCTCAACTGTTTCTGCAATTGTGGCCTGCAAGCTCAACCCACATGTCAGAGATTACCTCATTCCATCTCATTATTCACTTGAAAAAGGTGCTAAAATCGCCACCGACTACTTGAAATTGGACCCATTTTTAGATATGAACATGAGACTTGGTGAAGGTAGCGGCGCTTTGCTTGCCTTTAATATTGTCGAAGCGGCATGTTATATGAACAGAGAAATGATAACTTTTGAAGAGGCTGAATTTGACGTATTGTAAAAATATACGTAAATAAAGGATTTATCTACTATAATATAGAATAAAACAGTGAGATCTTATCTCACTGTTTTTTTATTGTATAGATCATTAGTTTTCATCCAGCTTTGAGCAAGAATCTTCAACTTGCGATAAGCGGTTAAATGAGAACGGTAACGACAAAACAAAGTTTTGGCGTTAAATGATTGTATACAACAAAATTTGAGCCAAAAGCTGTGATGAGGAGTCTTCAACCTCAAACAGCGTCAGCGAAAATTGGTTTGAGACATCGAAAATGGCTCAAATGTTGTTATAGATCATTAGTTTTCATCCAGCTTTGAGCAAGAATCTTCAACTTGCAAATAGCAATTAGATGAAAAGATAAGAAAAGCGTTTTAATGAAATGAGGTGAATCGTGAAAACTAAAATTATTGCACATCGGGGATTTCGAAGCAGGTATCCTGAAAATACCTTAACTGCCTTTCAAAAAGCACTGGAAATAGGCGCACATGGACTTGAGCTGGATGTCCATTATTCAAAAGACGGGGAAATCGTCGTCTTTCATGATTTTGAACTTGAACGCATTACTGGACAAAGTGGTCATATATTCGATTTTACATATGAAACCTTAAAAGACATGCCAATTCATCTTTTCGGGATTGTCGAAAAAATACCACGCCTTGAAGAAGTTTTAGCACTCTTCCTAGAATACGAAAAAAATCAGCCACAAGCTGAACCACGCATTCTTAATGTTGAATTTAAAGCGGGTAGTCAATTCTACAAGGATATCGAAAAAAAGACCTTAAATTTATGCTTAGAATATCTGAAGAGAGACCAACTTATTTTTTCCTCTTTCGACCATAAGGCCCTCCTTACCCTAAAAGGAATTGATCCGTCCATCAAGACAGGCGCTTTAACATGTGCAGCACTTATTGATCCGTGGCTTTATTTAGATCATATAAACGCTGATTATTACCATCCCCATTATCTGTCGCTGAATGAATCGGTTATGCGTGACCTTGCACAACACGGTGTTTCGATCAATACCTACACCCTGAATGACCCTGATATCGCAAGACAATTGATCCAAAGCAAAATCAACGCCATTATTACAGATAGTCCTGATCAGATGCTCAAATTAGTTGAAACGCCATCTAAAGATGAGGAGGCCTTATGAAACTCAATATCAAACAAACCTTTATTTTAGGTTTAGGTTTTTTTGCCGTAAGCCTAGTATGGCCACTCTATAATATCTATGTGCCGATATTTCTTAGAGATTTTATAGACAGCCAGTTCCAAATTAACGCAATAATGACCCTAGATAATATTTTGGCAGTAAGCTTAATTCCCTTCATCGCCTCCTTGAGTGATCGAACTGTAACTCGATTTGGGCGAAGAATGCCCTATCTTATCATAGGGATACCCATATCCGCTTTAGCCTTTGTACTTCTTCCCCACTATACATCTTTCTTCACTTTTATGTTGATCATTACGGTCTTGAACTTCGCCATGGCAATTTATAGAGCACCAACCGTGGCATTAATGCCAGATATTACACCTGCACCTCTTCGCAGTAAGGCAAATGGCATCATCAACTTCATGGGTGGACTTGCATCCGTCTTTGTACTTGTTGGCGGTTCGTTTTTATATCGTAGAAATCCTAATCTCCCCTTTATCATTACGGCAGTCCTCATGGTCTTGGCCCTTCTTTTGCTACTTAAGTACATCAAAGAACCAAAGATTGGTGTTACCTCAGAAGAAGAGATGCCCAATATCAGACAATCCTTGCATGAGATCTATCACGACCCAAATCATTCAACAGCATGGATCCTATTTGCCATATTCTTTTGGTTCGTTGGCTACCAAGGTGTTGAAGCTACCTTTAGCAATTACTGCGTTCAATTCTTGGGACTTAATGTGGCAGACGCCTCACTTATTTTAGGCTTTTTTGCACTGGCATTCCTGATATTTGCCATTCCTGCGGGTTTTATTGGTAGTAGGCTTGGCAAGCGAAAAACCATCTTGATAGGGCTTGCAGGTGATACCCTTATATTTATCCTACTAGCAGGTATTGGCACACTAGTGCCATATTCAACACTCATAATGATGCTTCTCATGTTTGTAGGCGGTTTCTTTTGGGCCTTAATCAATATCAACTCTTATCCATTAGTGGTTGAGCAGACCAGCGAGGACAAAATTGGCACCTACACTGGCCTATACTATTTTGCTTCATCACTTGCTGCCATTACCGGGCCTTTGTTTCTAGGTGCAGTGATTGATTTAATCAACTTTAAAGTGATGTTCATTTTCACTGCTATTGCTTATGCCATTGCTTTTTTCTTCATTTCTAAAACACATAAGCACCTATAAAATTACTTTTTATCAAGCCCTGTATGAGCCCTCACCACAGTTTATGATTGTATTTTATGAATTGTAAAAAAAAAAAAGGATTCTCCTATGACCTAGAGTCACCGAGAATCCTTTTATATTTTAAATCAAGGCCTTTAGCCTCTATGCAATAATATTGATATCAAATACATCCAAACTACTAAATATTTCAGGTTTTGAAAGAATATTGACAAATGAGAGATAGGTGTCATATGCCGTTACACATGGAATTTTCTTCTCAGTCGCAAATCTTCTAATGTTAAAGCTTTTCTTAGCAATATCACCTGAGAGATTGGTCACGACAAATTTAACATGGTCCTCATCAAAGACTTGATAGATGCCATCAAGAATCGAATCAAACTTGAGGTCAATGCCATTCTGTGCGATTAAGTCTGCCGTTTCTCTGTCTGAAATCAAATCATAGCCAATCAATTGGAACTCTTTCATAATTTCAAGCGCTTCAGCAGTTTTACTGTCGATTGCATCAATAATACAGACAACTTTTCCATGATGGTCAAACGAATTGCCTATGGCCATGAAGCCTTTTGCAAGCGCTTTATCTACAGTATTTTCAATACACATCATTTCGCCTGTGGATTTCATATTAGGGCCAAGCTCTACATCTACACCGATGAGCTTATCGTTGGAGAATACCGGAATTTTGACTGCAAACACTTCTTTTTCAGGATAGAGCCCTAGTCCGAATGCCATATCTTTAAGAGATTGTCCCAGCATGATTCGGGTAGAAAGTTCAATCATTGGTACACCCGTGATTTTACTTAAGAAGGGTACCGTTCTAGACGCTCTAAGATTGATTTCGATACAGTAGAAGTCGCCATCCTTCTCCACCAATTGGATGTTCATAAGTCCTTTTACATCAAAAGTCTTTGACAACTTTTGGGTCAAGAGGTATAAGTCCTCTTTTAGTTTATCTGATAAAGCCTTAGAAGGATATATGGAAATACTGTCGCCAGAATGTATCCCTGCACGCTCCAAATGCTCCATTATGCCTGGAATTAAAATATCTTCCCCATCACAGATTGCATCAATTTCGATTTCCATTCCCAGTATATATCGGTCAACAAGCAATTGGTCATTGCCAAGTGCAAAAAGCATTTTTGAATAAGTTCTGAGCTCTTCCGCATCATCGATGATTTTCATACCGAGACCGCCGATGACATAACTAGGTCTGATCAAGACCGGATAGCCATAACCTTCTGCGATGGACATCACTTCCTCGACATTATCAGCCGTTAAGCCCTCAGGATGTAAAATACCGACTTGATCCAATAGTGTGTAGAAATCTTCTCTGTTTTCAGAAGCTTCAATATTCTCAAAAGTCGTTCCTATAATGAGGTCCTTGAGCACTTCAGCCAGTTTAAGCCCTGTTTGACCGCCGTATTGTATGATGACCCCATCCGGTTTTTCAAAATCCACGATATTCAATACATCCTCGACGGTTATCGGTTCAAAATAAAGCTTGTCTGATACGTCAAAATCCGTACTGACTGTTTCAGGATTGTTGTTGATGATTATACCCTCGTAACCTTGTGCCTTAAGGGCTTTAATTCCGTGTACTGAGCAGTAATCAAACTCTACACCCTGTCCAATTTTAATCGGTCCAGAACCGATTACGATGACTTTCTTTTTATCTGTGCGAACGTTCTCATCGAACTGATCATATGTTGAATAATAGTAAGGCGTTAAGGCTTCAAACTCACCACTACATGTGTCTACCATCTTATAGGTTGGCAATACGCCTAGCGATTTGCGGTAGGCTCTAATGGTAAACTCATCTGGATTGCCAAGCAAGTGTTTTGACATAAAGGCATCCGACATACCAATGCGTTTCATTTCAAGCATTTCTTCTTTGCCAATGGATTCAAGTGTTGACTTCTTAACGAGATTTTCAAGGGTTACGATTTTTTTGAGCTTGTGAAGGAAGAAATAATCGATACCTGTCTGAGCATGAATGCTTGGAATACTCACTTGTCTTCTCAACAATTCACCCACATAGAAGATACGGTCACTTTTAGGTTTACTGATTTCATCAAAGAGTTCATCGAGAACCATCTTTTTAAGGGGTTCAAAGATCAAGCTGTACTGGTTGAGCTCAAGTGAACGTACCGCTTTTAAAAATGCCGCTTCAAAGTTATTGCCAATCGCCATGACTTCACCAGTGGCTTTCATTGTGGTACCAAGGCTTTTATCCCCTTCTGGGAACTTATCAAATGCCCACTTTGGAAACTTTACAACACAGTAATCCAGTGCAGGTTCATGACAGGCTTTTGTCTTTTGGGTAATATCATTGACGATTTCATCCATTTGGTATCCCAAAGCAATTTTGGTAGATACCTTAGCGATTGGATAGCCTGTTGCCTTGGATGCCAAAGCAGATGATCGACTTACCCTTGGATTAACTTCAATGACATAGAACTGAAAGCTCTTAGGGTCAAGTGCGTACTGAACATTACAGCCTCCGACGATTTCAAGCTCCGCAGCAATATCAATCGCCGCTTTTCTGAGCATTTGATACTCTTTGTCACTTAGGGTTTGAGAAGGGGCAACAACAATACTGTCACCTGTATGGACACCCAGTGGGTCAATATTTTCCATATTACAAACTGTAATACAGTTTCCTGCAGAGTCTCTCATTAACTCGTATTCGATTTCCTTCCAACCCATAAGTGATTTTTCGATCAGAACCTGATTAACAGGCGATAAGGCAAGCCCTCTTTTAACGATGGCTTCAAACTCCTCCATGGTATGACAAATACCGCCACCAGTGCCTCCAAGTGTATAGGCTGGTCTAGCAACTACCGGAAGATCCAAATGGTCTAAACAATCTAGGGCTTCTTTATAGGTTGTAATGGCATAGCTTTGAAGTACAGGGATTCCTATTTTCTCCATGGCTTTTTTAAAGCCTTCTCTATCTTCAGACTTCTTAATGCCTTCAATCGTCGTTCCTAAAACTTCAATATTATACTTTTCTAAAAGACCTAAATCGTGTAAATTTACTGCAACGTTTAATCCCGTTTGACCTCCAATACCCGGAATGATGGCATCAGGTTTTTCTTTTATGATAATTTTTTCAATAAATTCAATTTGAGCAGGCTCTAAATAAATAGCATCAGCCATTTCATGATCTGTCATGATCGTAGCTGGATTGTTGTTTACGAGAATTGTGTAGTGGCCTTCTTCCTTGAGGACTTTACAAGCTTGACTTCCCGAGTAATCAAATTCAGCACCTTGTCCGATGACAATAGGACCTGAACCAATAATTAAAACACGTCTCTTTTTATCATTCACCATCTTATGCATTTTTAGTCTCCTCCATCATCGCGATAAATTGATCAAACAAGTAAGCTGAGTCACCAGGTCCTGGTGATGCCTCTGGATGATATTGAACACTAAATATAGGTTTACTGTTATGCTTAAGACCCTCAATAGATTCATCATTTACATTGAGATGGGTCACAGTCACATCGATTGGCTCAAGCGTTTCCTTCACCACCACATACCCGTGGTTTTGAGATGTTATCATGACCTTGTTGAGATTAATATCCTTAACAGGGTGATTCGAGCCTCTATGACCGAATTTAAGTTTCTGTGTTTTAGCACCCAGTGCAAGCGCAATCAACTGATGTCCAAGACATATGCCAAACACGGGTTTTGTGTCTAGCAATTGCTTTACAACTGAGACAACACTCTTATAATCCTCTGGATCACCAGGGCCATTAGATAAGAAGATACCATCAGGTTTATATGCCATGATCTCCTCAAAGCTTGTAAATGCTGGAAATACCTTTACATTTCCCGTTCTAAGTGCTAAAGACTCAAGAATGTTACGTTTAATACCAAAATCCATAACCGCTACTTTGAAATCATTTTGATTTGAAGTGTGGTCCATATCATAACTCGTTTTAGTGGAGACTGCTTCAAGTAGTGCTTCCCCATTTATTAACTGATCCTTATCTACAAATAGGTTAGATAAGTCGCTTCCAGCCTCTTTAAAGGTTTTCTCATTGACAATAACGCCAATCATGGTCCCCTTATCTCTGATATGCTTAACAAGCGCTCTTGTATCCAATTGCTCTATTCCAATTATTTTATGTGATTCCAAATATTCAGAGAGGGTCATTTTACCTCTCCAATTTGAATAAGCTTCGACAAATTCTCTCACTATAAGGCCTTTTATTTGCGGCCCGCCTGACTGGATATCTTCTAAATTGATGCCATAGTTTCCTATGATCGGATATGTTAATATCACCATTTGACCATAATACGACGGATCCGTTATGATTTCTTCATAACCTGTCATCCCAGTATTGAAAACGACTTCGCCAATACTCTTTTCCAGAGATCCAAATAATTTTCCTTCGAGGACAAAGCCATCCTCTAGTACCAAATATCCTTTCATACACCCTCCAATAATCAATGTATCACTGTACATTATTAATTAACACAATCTTATATTTTAGTCTTGTGTCCTCTCCATTTTTTTCAAAATGGCTTAAAAAAATGCATCATATCTAAATGATGCATTCATCTTAACTATGAAACTAACGGCATGATCTTTATCGTTGAATTATGTTTTAACAGCCACTTACAAGTGTCATCCATCGCAACAATGGAACTTGCATTCTCTTTTGCTGCAATCTTAAACACCTTGCTTGTAACTAACTCTTCAAGTGTTTGAGACGGTTCAGCGGCTGAAGCCAAATCAATCATATAGACTTTTTTAGCACCTACGATCATAGCAGTATTGGACAATAGAAAAGCATCATCATTTGAAAAATTAACAGCAACGATTTCAGCATGCGCTTGCCTTTCCATCCACTCCAACATTGATGCGCTATTGGTTCCTTCGCTGTAGACAACGATAATTTTTTCTTTCATCACAATCACTCCTTTTCGTTAGAATTATTTTTAAGTAATTATACATTATATTTTATATTTATGCAACAACTTTATATAAAAACGTCCATACTTTTTTTGTATGAACGTCATCATTATTAGACATCCCTTTTTAAGGACTGCATCAGCATTGATTTAGACCTAATTAAAAAGGTTTTGGCGTCGCCACTTTCAATTAACCAAGTCTTATTGACTGCAATTTCCATGACACCATGTAGTGCTCCCCATATGATAAGTGCTTGCTGATATGGGTCAATATCCTGTCTTAAGGTCCCTTCCTGAATGCCCTTATGAATAAACTTAGGAAGTGGTATACTCTTAGCATATCCCTCAATCCTTTTTATTTTTTCAATTACCAAGGGATCATCCTGTTCGTAAACCTTACGCGTGACCATGAGATTCGCATAAAAAGCATCCTCTTCAAAAAAGGCAATATAGCAGTCCATGAGCTGATTAATCTGGTCAATTGCACTTAAAGTTTCATCAATCTTGAGGTATTTTTCCTCAAATTTCATAAAGGATTCACAGACCAAATCGAAATAGAGCTCATCTTTGCTTCTATAGTATTTGTAAACGGTTCTCTTAGTTAGATCACATTGCTTTGCCAAATAATCCATAGACGTTTGATTAAATCCATTTTCTTCAAAACAAACTTTGGCAACATTAAGTATGTGTGCTTTTCTCTTTTTTTTGTCCATCAAAATTCCCCTAATATGCTTATTATTAATACCATTATATCTTCATATCCAGCAATTGTCCCTCAAAACTTGGTTTTTGATCATCGTATTTTGGTTTTGAGGCCGTTTCAGTGTGTGTGACACCCCCTGATGTATACATTCTGCCACATTCTGGACATATGGCTTTGAAAATACGAACACTTTGAGAGACGACTTCCCTGCCCTCACTTTTTGCTTTGGCACTTTCATTGGCAACATGTTCACCTTCATGGGCCAATACAGCAGCCTCTGATGATTCTGGTGAAATATTGGTCGGTGTTTTGAAGGAAACACCTGGATCATCTGAGCCATCAACATAGGCCCTGCTCTGACAGGTTTCACAGGGTATGATGCCCATTTGTTTTAGTACCTTTTCACCGTATATTCCCTTTAGCTTATCGATTCGACTTTGAGGTTCAACAATTTTCGGCTTATTATCAAGCGGCATTTTTTGGACCACATCACCCGAAATATTTTTTTGTCCCTTTTCATCAAAAGAAGCTTTTCTTTCGTTAATCAATGTATTATAATGGTTGAGGTTGTTTATTGACGGACTCATAAAAAGTAGCACCTCCTTAAGTAAAATATATACCCTTTTTCCTTTATTCTATTCAATTTATAGTTTTTGAATATTTTGTCTTGCAATGTTTTTTAAATGTGTTATAATTAGTTCAATAAATATTTATACACTTTAATGCATAAACATGTATTCTCAATTATTAAAGTTGTCCGAGAGACAAGAATAGGAGGAAGGCAATGAAAAATTACTTATTACTCGAAGATGGTACTTACTTTGCAGCTAACGGTTGTCAATCAGAATCAAATGTATTTGGTGAATTAATCATTACCAACAATCAAATTGGTTTAAAATGCAAGACAACAGGTGCATTTTTAAAGACTGAACTGTCTAAGGCTGAAGCCCAAATTATTGAGCAAAAATTAGCTAATCACTCTGGATTTTTAGGGAAATTCGTAGTAGATGAGCTTCCAATGGATTACCATGTGTACGATTTAAAAACTGCATTTTAGAAATGTTTACCCTCACGCTGAGCGTGGGGGTTTTTTTTACGTGGTCTTATATTGATTTAAAATAGATTGATGTTTTGGATATGAGCTCAGTTTATAAAAGGTCAATCGATTAACAGTGGAGACTGGTGTATCCGCTTATAAATTTATTTTTAATGCATAATTGGCTTTGTAAATGTACAAATGAGTTTATGGATATTCAAATTCATGATAAACTAAGCATTATGTAAGAAGCTATTTACTCAGCCTCTATTAGGAATCAGGAAGGACACTATGAAATTTACAAAAGCAAATATTCTCTTTGAGAATAATCAATTTTATATTCTAATCAAGCCTCAAAATATCCCCATTCAAAATGATGGAAAATCCAC
>NZ_JBVBZF010000018.1:0-24836 GCF_057447755.1 Fusibacter sp.
AAAAGTTGTAGAAAGGCTTTTGGCAATTGTAAAGAGACTGCTTACCTTTACGAATCCACTTGATACTAGTCCTCTTCGACTCAACATGGTGAAGACCATAATATTCTCAAGGTAGTCAAAAATCATAGAAAAGAATGTTAACATTAACATAAAATATGTTGCCCATGTGAATTTTAATGGATCGCTTTCTCCAGTTAACTTTTCAAGGCCTCTTTTTAAGAGTGCCAGTGATGATATCCCAACAAGAAAGTTTAGAAAGGGATATAAAATATCTATCGGCAATTGAACGCATTTATATAATGTATAGCCTCTTTCCGTTAGCAACGAAAAGAATTCTTGAGCATAATCAAATGAATATCCTAAAAGCTGCAAATCAAATATTTTCATTCCCCCTGCTTCATTTTGAACATTGGGGATTGTATAAATCAACATAATAGCATATACCATTTGTGAGAAAAGCAAGAACACAAGCCAGTGTTTCCAGGTAATTCTCTCTAACATCGCATCTATTTTACTTTTCATACTGATCTCTCCTTTTAGAATAATGTTTACCTGAGTAAATATATTAACTTCGATAAATATTTTATACCACAGGAGAAGTTTTTTGTCAAATTAATATAATCTTGTTCAAAACTTTTAATACGATTAAATTTCTATTGTTATTTCAATATACAAATAGAAACAGAATATTATATAATTTTACAACTAGATGATAAACTGTGTTCGTGTTAAAATGTCTAAAAGAAGATGTGGAGGGATTATGGTCTCTGGAAACTCAATCATTATTGATGATTTTGGCAATCTAATTAGTATCGGCTTCAATATTTTTAAATTTCTTAAAACACCATATTGGTCCCAATATGGCATACCAAAATATATCCTCACAAAAAATGACCTTATGATTTTCTTTATAGAAAATTCCGATATGGAAGTTCTAGGATTGGACATTTCTTTAAATACATTTCCACTCTTAGTAATTGGCTATTATGAGAATTATGATTTTATGCCTCTTGTAACGTCTTTTGAAGCATTCCAATCCTTTGAGACGATTTTTGATGGCAACTTAATAAAGATCAATCATACAATAGATAATCTGGAAATATCGCTTTCTAACTCAACTTACTATTTTGAATTCAAATCATATAATAACTTTCTATGTGTCTTTAATAATAACGTTCCTGTTTATTTAGGCCACGGTAGATATACAAATACTTTGGATAAGACAATTTTAACAGGCAGTATCGTATCAAATGATAGCACTACATTTAAGTATGATTCTGTGCTTCAGTCTACACTTGTTGACGCAATTAAAAATAATCGTGGCGCAATTTTTTTCCAAAATGAGTATTTTTCAGTTGATTGTCTGAAGTACGATATGGGAAAAACCGAATATTTTATAATCTCATATATCGAAAATTGTCAAGAAATAGATATTCTCACACAAAGACTAAACCAAATTGAATTGATTAAAAGTAATAACAACACTCTCTTTGCAGGTGATTGGGATTTCTATATCAAGTTTAGTCAAAAATTTGAAAAAATCGCTAAAAAAAATGCTACAATTTTACTTTTAGGCGAAAGTGGTACTGGAAAATCAGTTTTGGCACGTGAACTTCATCACCTAAGCAACAGAAAAAATCGCCCCTTTATTGAAGTTAATTGTGCAGCAATTCCTGAAAATCTTATAGAAAGTGAACTATTTGGCTATGAAGAAGGGGCTTTCACAGGTGCGCGACGTGGTGGAAAAATTGGTTATTTTGAAATGGCTGATCATGGAATACTATTCTTGGACGAAGTAGGTGAACTATCATTAAACGCTCAGAGTAGACTCTTGGAAGTACTTCAAACCCAGACATTTTTTAGAGTTGGAGGAACAAAAAAAGTAAACGTTAATGTTCGTATTATTGCTGCAACTAATCGAGACTTAAAAAAAATGGTTACAGAAGGTAGCTTCAGAATAGACCTATTTTACAGACTCAATGTCGTTCCGATTCAAATACCACCTTTGAGAGAACGATTATTAGAAATGAAAAGAATGTCACTCAAAATGTTAAGCTCAATATGCGACCGTTTAGAAATTCAGCCACTATTTTTATCTAATGCTGCTTTTGAAATACTCGTTTCTCATTCATGGCCAGGTAATTTAAGAGAGCTCGAGAATGTTCTTGAGCATGCTGCTATAATGTGTGATGATCATGTGATTCAACCCGAACATCTCAATATTAATTCATTTAACCTACCTTTGTCTAAATCACTAAAAGATATTGTCGATCAGTTCGAAAGACAAATCATTCTTGATCATCTAAATGCAAATAACTGGAGCAAATCAAAAGTCGCTGAATTATTAGGAATAGGACGTACAACACTTTTTGAAAAGATGAAACGATATAATTTGGAGGAAGAAAATGATTGAAAAGCAAATTGAAGATCGAATTAGACATCTCGAAGGAAAAATTGGTATTTACTATAAAGATTTAAAAAGTGGAAATACAGTTACTTTAGGAAATAATGATCTATTTATAGCAGCTGGTTTGTCTAAACTTTTTTTGCTATTAGAGGTTCAACGACAAATCGAGTTTGGAGAACTATTATCTAATCAAACATACAAGTTAAAACCAGAAGACAAAATGCCATCAATTGGTGCTTTAATGAATTTACATGATGGTATTGAATTGACCATAGAAGATCTTTGTAAGCTAATGATTTCTGTAGGTGATAATTCAGCTTTTAATATCCTTACTGATATTATTGGTTTTGAAGCAATTAACAAAACTTTAGATAGCCTTGGACTATTTGAAACAAGAGTGAGAAGAAAGTTTTTTGATCAAGCTGCAATAAAAAATGGCATCGAAAATATTGTGTCTATTACTGAATTAGGCAATTTTTTAGATCGGTTATACACTGGGAAAATCATTTCAAATACAGTAAGTCAAAAGGTATTAGATATTCTTAAGTTGCAACAACGCGCCTACATTATTCCTTATCACTTTTCAGAAATGGTAATGATCGCACATCAGCTTGGAGAGGACGAAGGTATACTACACGATGCCGGTATTGTATATTCAAAAAATGAGTTTATTCTGTGTATGTGTTCAAATAATGTTAATGTTAAAAAAGCACAAAATATTATGAGAGATGTTTCACTTCTAAGTATGCAATTTTCAAACATTTTAAATTAATATATAATGCTTAGTCAACGTTCGGAATTTTGACACTATTTTCTGTTTTCAGAACAATTATTTATATATATTAAGCAACTCAAGTGATTTTTCTTGATTTTACCAAGATTTATCACTTTTATTTTTTTGGCATAAAAATTGCGACAATTATATTTATAGCATGCTAACTTATAATATGGAAGGAGGGATAATGATTAACCAATTGATAAAAATTCATGATCTGATACCTGATGCAATTATTCAATTGAAGTATTTGACAAATGATAATTTTCTAAAGGAAGTTCTATATGATAAACCATATGATTTACTTCATGTAAAAACCGCACAAAAGCTCCTAATTGCATCAAACATACTCAAAAAACAAAACTACAGGTTGATTATATGGGATGCCTATAGGCCAATTGAAATTCAAAAAAAACTCTGGGATATAGTTTCTGATGAAAGATTTGTTGCACCACCAGAGCGGGGATCAAAACACAATTTTGGTGTTGCAGTCGATGTGACACTCGCCGACTTAGAAGGAAATGAACTTGAAATGCCTAGTAAATTTGATGATTTTTCTGAAAAAGCTAATGCTTATACAGATCAGATACCATCAGAGGTTTTAGCTCGACTTAAAGTATTACAGAAGGCAATGATACATGCTGGTTTTACAATTTATAAAAATGAATGGTGGCACTTCAACGATAGTGACTGGGGTTAATACACTAAATAAGGGGGTTAATTATGAAAGCAATTTTTGATGCAATTAACGCATTTTTTGAATTTATAGTACCTATTTCAGACTTCTTGTGGGATTTTCCGACAAATTTCTCTTGGTATTCTTCAATTCCATTACTTGGTAGGTTCTCGCTTGCATTGCTTTTACTCATTGGAGCTGGTATCTATTTTTCAGTAAAATTGAGATTCATTCAGGTCACAATGTTTAAAAAAGGGCTTAAAGTTTTAATGAGAAAGAAAACTACTGATGTTGGAACTAGTCCTTTAACAGCTTTTATGCTTAGTTCAGCAATGCGTGTTGGTCCAGGAAACATTATGGGTGTTACAGGTGCAATTACTGTTGGTGGTCCAGGTGCATTATTTTGGATGTGGGTCATGGCTTTTTTTGGTATGGCAACAGCTTATGTGGAATCAACGCTTGGCCAAATTTTCAAAGAAAAAAATGGTGATGAATTCGTTGGTGGCCTCCCTTATTATGGAAGAGTTCTTCTTGGTGGAAAAAGATGGATTGGAACATTAATTTCTACAATTTTTATTTTGGCATTTATGTTTAATGTTCCTGGACAAACATTTCATCTTTTCACATCATTGGGTGCATTTGCTGGTTTAGCTACTGGAACGAGTTTTGATAGAACATCTGTAGTTTATTATGCCATTGCAATTATACTTGTTGTATCTGTTGGATCCATTATTATTGGGGGAATGAAACGCGTCACAAAAGTAACAGATTTTATGGTACCTATCATGGCTGTTATTTATAGCATTACTGTATTATTGATGATTCTTGTCAATGTTGATAAATTACCATTTTTCTTTAGTGCTGTATTTACAGGTGCTTTTTCTCCTAAAGCTTTATTTGGTGGTGCAATCGGAACAGCTATTTATCAAGGTGTTAGAAGAGGACTAATGTCCAATGAAGCTGGTCAAGGTACGATTACTATGGCTGCTTCAATAGCAGATAATGAACATCCATGTGAACAAGGTTTGACACAATCACTTGGTGTATTTCTAGATACAATGATAATTTGTACTATGACGGGGTTCATTATTATTATGGCGCAATACTGGAATGTCAACCCTGAAGCATTCGAGGCAATTCGAGCTTCAAAAATTGATGTTTACCTTACCTCTGTTTCCGAATTAGTGCCAGGACAATCACTTGATAATATTGTACAAATGATCTTATCATTATCATACGGCTTATTTGCTTTCACAACTTTACTAGGCCTAATTGCATTTTCTGAGATTGCTGCATCCAGAATATCAAAATCTCATAAATTGGCATTAATCATTCGAATGACTGGTGCATTTTTCTTCGTCCCATTTGGTGCACTCACAGTATTAGCTGGCTTAGAATTAGGGAATCTTTGGTACATTTCAGACTTTACCAATATTCTTCTCGTAGTAATTAACGTACCTGTTATTCTGATTGGATTTAAGTACGTTGAAAAAGCAACCCAAAACTATGTTTCAAATAATGGTACAGGAAGATTTAAATCTAGCGAAATCGAGTTGAAAACTGAATATTGGGATAGTGAAATCGCAAGTTAAGTGAATCTCATAAATAATTTTTTATTATTTCTTATTTAGTAAAATCAATCATTATCATGTCTTACAGAGAAAAAGAAATCCATTTGTAATTTCAATTGGATTTCTTTTATTTGAAAATGATTTAGTTTTCAATTTGTCTCTAAAGCAAGCAATCCATCTCTATATGCCGTGACTTAGTCCACCTGTTAAAAATAAACCTTATAAAATAAATACTTCTCCACTAGAAGAGATTGTCCCTCATCTGCAATCAAAGTATCAGCTGACTTATACGCTTAGCCATTTCAAAAGCGCATCAGGCAATTTTCAACGAAATCAGTCATCCCAGAAAACATTAATGCTATTCTATTACATATGGAACGTTTATATAGGATAGCAACATTGAAATTACAAAGGCAACCAATTAAGGTTGCCTTTAGTTTCTTATAATTTGAATATTATAATGTAAATTTTATTCAGAATATTTTTATGCTGCTTTTTTATATGAGACATTTTCTATTTCTTGTTCAGCCTTCAATAACGAGGGATTAAAGAATCCCCTCATGCTAAGAGTTGTACCCAAAATCCCTGTCATCAAAAACATCAAAGCCATACCCATGCCCTTACCACTATTAAGCATGAATGACAAATGATTTGATTCACTCGCCATATAGGGTTCAAAAACGTAATCTGCTAAAATACCTCCGATAATCATACCTACTGGAATCATTCCAGATTTCATCGCATACTTGAAAGAAAATGCTCGTCCCTGAATTTCAATTGGAATTATAGTGCGCCAGAAATAACTTTCGTTCGCAATCAATGGCGGTATAAAAACACTAGAGAGAAAGCCTGCAATACCCCATATCCACATTGAATTACCAAAAGCAAATAGAATATCACCAAGACAAAACGATAGTCCTGCATATAAAAACATTGTCTTTACCTTACTTTTTACAGTTGGCATAAAGATAATTAAAACTCCGCCTATAATGCCACCAAGCCCAATAGCTCCATTTACAAAGCCTAATACTTTTGCATTATAACCCGATCGAGCCAAAATCATGGGAGAAAGTATATTAAAATAAGTCAATCCAGCTAACAGGTTAACTAAAGCCATAAACAATAAAAGTTTCCTAAGTAGAATTGAATCCCATATAGTAGAAAAAGCGCTCCTCATCTCCAATAGATGGTGCCTCATACTAAATTTTTGCACTTCTGTTTTTCGAACAAAAGGGATTTTAACCAAGAATGCAAGTGTTAAACTAGCAAAAACTAGCGTAGCAAAATCGAATATTATAACGACACTCATACCATAAAACCCCAACAATAATGCAGCGAGAATTGGGGATAATATCTGTATTGTCCCACTTGAAAAAGATTGCATTCCACTTGCTTTAATATAATATTTTTTTGGTACAATCAAGCTAACAGCGACATCATTAGCAGGATATTGAAAACTCGCCAAAATACTACTAATAAAGTTTAAACTGTATATATGCCATATTTCAAGTGAATCAGCTTTTAATAGTAAAAATAATGCTAACGTACATAACCCGGCTCCTATGTCAGAAACAAGTATGATGACCTTTTTGTTCATTCTGTCAATTAATGGAGCAACAAAGACGCCTAACACCATTTTAGGTGCCATAATCAACATTCCAGATATGGAAAGTGTAAGCGCACTCCCTGTTTTTTCAAATGCCCATATTGTAATGGCGAAGCTAGTCATCGAACTTCCTAATGATGATATAGACTGCCCTAACCAAAACAAAACAAAATTTCTAAGTTTAATAATATCCTTATCAAAGTTCATTGTCATTCTCCTTAATGATAATTTATAAAATATCAATATAAAGAAAGCGAGACAATGACTATTGAACCTTTTATTTAGCGGTTAATCTTAAAAGCTCCAAACAGCCACCGCTGCTTCCGAATGGAGCAAAATCATTCACAGTTCTTTCATATTTAATTCGTACTAACACGAACAGCCTCCTGATAAAATAAATTTTTCCAACTTTGCAATATTAATTTTAAATACACATAATAATGCCAATGTACATTGACTTAATTATATAGTAGATTGATGACAGTTACAATTAAGATGTTTCATATTTAAAGGACTTGTCCCTCCTAGCAAACGCAAATTTCATATAGCATCTTTATTATTTACTAAATAAAGCATCAATAATTCAAATTAAACAAACTTATAACCTGTACGTGTAACTTATTTTCTTTTACCCAAAAACACATGTCTCATAATGCGTTACCACATACCCTTCTGTTAGCAAAGGAAAAAATTATAAGTACACAATCCTTAATTTGAACGAAAGAAGTATTGTCAATATAATTAACATCAAATTTATCAACGCTGAGCTCACTATGATTGCATATGTAAAGTCTCTTAAAAGAACTAACACTAATGATATGGTCACATTGTCCAATGACTATGTCGAATTTAGAATACTATAGATCAGGGTTGGAGCTATCAAATGAAACCTTTCAACTTTAATTTGAAGAAAAACAATGTTTTCAACACCAATCTAGAAAAGGATTTTTTATAACTACTCCTCAATGAAAAATATCTTTGTAATCATGAAACAAGAGATAGATTATAGTGTAGTTTATAACAGTTATGAAAAATTAAATGTTATAATATTAATTTATATCCAAAGAGAATCAAAGAAAAGTTAGTTTAGATGAGTTCCTTTGAACACAGGCTTTCTTACTTAGCAATATAAATATAGCGAAGCAGTAAAACTACTTCGCTAAAAAGTCTAACTTATTGAGTCTCCACAAATATGCCATTCTTAGGAGTTTATACATTAATTATCTTGTCAACAGACAAACCGTCTCCACATGTGTACTCATCGGAAACATATCCACCCCTGTGGTACGCTTCACTTCATAGCCACCTGCTACTAAAAGCTCAAGATCACGTGCAAGTGTACTCGCCTTACAGGAAACATAGACGATATGTGGTACCTTCATAGTGATTAGGGTTTCGATAAGCTGTCCATCACAGCCTTTTCTTGGTGGATCCAGTATGACGATGTCCGGTAGTTCATGGTTTTCAGCAAGCTCTGCAATGACCTCTTCTGCAAGTCCCACAGTGTATTCCGTATTCTTAAGGCCATTCAAAACAGCATTTGCCTTGGCATCCTCTATAGCACCTTCCACAACCTCAACACCTATGATCTTCTCGATTGATGGAATCTTACTCGATACATATGCACCGATTGAACCAATCCCACAATATAAGTCCATCACGGTAATTTTAGATCTTTTTGCTTCATCCATTGAATTTAAAATGGACTCAACATTGCTAACCACCTCGTCATAAAGGACTTCTGTTTGCACCGTATTGACTTGGAAAAAAGACTGAGGTGAAATCTTGAAAGCCACGTCTCCAATATAGTCTGTCAAATAGGCTTTTCCCGAAATATGGTCATATTGGTCTGACATGTTGGTATTACCAGCATCGTTATTAATATTCAAATAGACTGATTGAATTCTACCATCTAAAAGTTCTAGTTCTTTAACAAAACGCATGAGCTTTGAAGACACCTCTGCTGTTACGATGACAAGCATGGCTTCCACACCTTCACCTTTATGGGGCGTGGTGGTTCTAATCATAACGCGTCTTAGTGCACCCTTTTTAGTGAACTCGTCATAAAAACTTAGACCACTGAGCTTAAGTGCTTCACGAACCTTTGTCATTAGTGTATTGGCAACCTTAGATTGTAATAGACAGTGTTCAACATCCACGAGGTCATGGCTACGCTTTCTGTAAAAGCCCATTTCAATTTGACCATTCTTACCCATGGCGAGCTGGTAAATGCCCTTGTTTCTATAATAGAGGGGTTCTGACATGGCCTTAAACCCATCCCACTTGATTTCACGATCTTCGAGCTTTCCAATTCGCACAAGTGAACTCTTAATATGGTTTTCCTTATACGCAATCTGACCCTCATAGCTTAAATCCTGTAACTGACAGCCACCGCATTTTGACGCATATGGGCATGGCGGTTTGACACGCATGGGGGATTTTTCATGCATTTGGTGGATGATGCCAATTGCGTAGCTCTTTTTAACCTTGATGAGACTAGTTACCAGATGATCTCCTGGAAGGGCATTGTGGACAAATATCGTAAAACCGTCAATTTTTCCGATGCCATCGCCATCTTCAGTCATGTCTTCAATGCGAAGTTCAATTTGATCGCCTTTATTAAACAACTTTTCAGAGCCTACATTTTTAGCATTTTTTTTAGACATTTTAACGTCCTTTCATTTTTTCCTTATTTTATAATAGTTTTTATCCGCAAATTATCATATAATAATAATGTATAATATCATTTAAATAAATTTAGGAGGATTATATGTTCCGGTTTCTCTCCAATATGCTCTTTATCGTGATTTTATTTTTGTTAGTTACTGCCATGCCACTCAGCAAGGATATCCTAACAATTAACATATTTCAACCTGTCATCGAAAAACCGACAGAGGTCGTTCCTGTTGAGACCACTTTTGCACTGGAAGGTAATTTCAGTTCAATTGATTATACACCAGATGAGATTGAATTTTCAATAGTGACCACACCACACGCTTTTTCAGAGGCACTTTATTCACAAATTGAAGTCAGTGTTTATGATGGGGAACAGTTAATCAGTACCACTAATTTGAATGACCTATCACCAAGACTTGTAAGTTCTGACCAAAATACTGATCAAATTTCATTTTCATTAAAATCAATCACAGATGTTCTAAAAGCCAATCATTATCGTGTTGAAATAAAGGGCACAAATGATAGCCCATTTAAGGAAGCCTTAACCATGACCATCTCTAACGAAAAATTTGATAAGATGGCACTTGATGCAATCAATGAAGCGCCTGTTGGTAAACTCGCAATGCGTCTTTATTACCCAACAGATGGTTATGAACTTTTGGTTCCAATATCTCGACTTGTAAATTATCCTGAAAATCGGTCAAGAACAACACTTAAGGAGCTTGATAAGGGACCAATTGCTGGACTTGGTTTACCGGTAGGCGACGCAATTTGGCCATATGCTTCTAAGCTTTCTGTTAAATCCGGTGATGCTTCTGTCTATGTATTTTGGCCAGAGTATAATCCTTTTGAAAATAACTTTAAACCTGCTGTAGATGCCATCACCTATACCTTAACGTCACTTGATTTTATCGATCAAACCAACTTCTATATAGACAGCAATAAGCCTAAATCTTACGGCGGTGTGGATTTAAAGCAGTCATTTGTGCCAAGAACAGATAATCTTGCATATCTTAATTATAGCAAGGATTCAGATTACATGCTATTGGCTCCAATTTCAATTGAGCTCGTAAATCAAAACAATGAAGTCTTATCAACTGATGTTTTGTCAAATGCTAAAGTACTTTGGTCAACACTTTCAGCCCCACATTTAAGTATATCACTCGAAAAGACCAGTCCTTATATTAGTGGGAGTATTCCTACTGGAACCGAACTTAAAGCAGTGAGCTTTGAAGCTGGGAGGTTGACACTTGGCGTAGACAGTAGCTTTAGCAATGCTTTTAGTGGTCATGAGGCCTATATCAAACAGATGCTTTTAAGTATATCAAAGTCTTTTAACAGCCTTGAAGGTGTCAATGAGGTTTATCTTACCATCAACGGCGACTCACCAAGTGATTTTTATGGCTATGACTTATCAAAACCCTTGCCAGACCCGGCATTTATAAACTTGGAACCATAAGCAAGACCCAGTATGATGGCCAACATCATACTGGGTCTTTTTACTTATACCTAATTCATAATCGATTTCAACTATTCTGCAACGTTGCTTTGAACCTTCATCGCTTTCTTTCTGTTAGACATATAAGTTGTCAAAACAGGTGTTAATAGAGCTGTTGTGATTACAGAAGCTGCAACTTGCGGTGTCGCAATTGCAGATAATGCTGCCAAAGAAGGATCCGCCAAGGCAACTGCTGCTGGTGTTGCAACCGCATTACCTGCAGTACTTGAAACTGCAGCACCTGCTACACCAGATCCCCCTGTCGCTTTGTCTGCCATAATATTGAAAAAGCCACCAACAAAAGTTGTCATTAGACCTAAGAGTATACCTGGTAGACCTGCCTTGATTAACATACTAAAGTTAATGCCTGTACCCAGTGCAAATGCAAAGAAAGGAATTAGAACTGGACCTGCTTTGAGAAGAAAATCCTTCATTTTTGGATCGAGATTACCTAAAATCATACCAAGGATGATAGGAATAATAACGCCGATGAGGGCAGAAAGTGGAATTGTAGCAATACCAGCTGTACCAAGCGCGATCATCGTTAAAAATGGTCCGTCATTAATTGAAATGATTGCGATTGCGCCAATATCCGTTTCATCGCCAAATTCACCTGTTAAAGCAGCAAATAATCCCCCATTACTGTTAGTCATTGCTGAAATAATTGCTAAAGATGAAAGCCCAAATAGCCCCTTGTCTCCAAATACCTTTGCAACTATTAATCCTATCGCCACGCCGACAACAAACTTTGAAATCGTAATTGCTGTACCTTTTTTTACTGACTTCGGAGCTGCCTTAAAGCTAATGCCTGCCCCCATACAAACTAAAAACATACCGATAAGTGCCCCAGCTCCTTTTGCTAAAGCAGTTGTAAATCCTCCAATTGCAAGAGCACCCGGAAAAAATGTGTTCATAAACGCACCAATTATTAAAGGTATAACCATCATACCGCCAGGTATTTTTTCAATACTATCTTTAATCTTCATATTATCCCCCTAAAAAGTATATCCAACTCTAAATATCCCAAACTCCTTGTGTCCTAACGCTTCAGCTTTTGTCAATTTACCATTCGAAACTTTAACGATTTCTTCAAATATTTCATCACCAATATCATTAATACTTACACCTTCACTGATAATTTTTCCTGCATTAATATCGATATTGTCTATCATATTTTTGTAGGTTGTACTATTACCTGTAATTTTGATAACTGGTGCAATTGGAGAACCCGTTGGCGTACCCCTTCCAGTGGTAAAGACTACGATTTGTGCACCACCAGCGAGCATACCTGTAATAGAATCTATATCTTGGCCAGGTGTATCCATCACATAAAGGCCTTTTTCTTCACCAACTGGATCAGCATAGTCTAAAACATCCTGAATATCTGCCTTTCCAGCCTTGTAAATACAACCTAATGACTTTTCTTCAATAGTTGTTAAGCCACCTTGGATATTCCCAGGTGTTGGCTGGCTTCCCCTTAAATCTTCTCCCATACCAATTGCTCTGTCCTCAGTTTGCTTAACAATTTTAAAGAGTTTATTTGCAACTTCTTCATTTATAGCTCTTTTAGCGAGTAAGTGCTCAGCACCGATTAACTCTGTTGTCTCTGATAAGATTGATCTTCCACCATGAGAAATTAATTTATCTGATGCGACACCAACTGCTGGATTTGCAGCAATACCTGAAGTTGGGTCAGAGCCACCACATTCAAGCGCTAGTATTAACTCAGAAACGTCTCTTTCAGACTTATTCATTTGAGATAAATCTTGAATCATGTCCTTGGCGATTCTGACACCCTGTTGAATTGCGCCAAGTGTGCCTTGCCATTCTTGAATGATAATTGTTTCAACTGCCTTGCCTGTTTCAGATATCGCTTCAGCAACTTCTTGAGGCTTGATCCCTTCACAACCAAGTCCGACAACAAGTACAGCGCCAACATTAGGATTTTTTCCTAATCCTATTAAGGTTCTAAGAACTTGTCTATAATCATCTCCCACGTGACAGCAACCATGCTGATGTGGTAAAGCAATACTGCCAGGTACTAGATTAGAAATACGAACAGCGGTTTCACTTGAGCAAACTGAGGTTGCCAGAATTGCAAGATGATTTCGTATCCCAAATGTGCCATTTTCACGAATATAGCCATTTATTTTCATAGACTGCCACCACCTTTTTCTTTATCGCCTCTACCCCTATTACTCTCAAGATTATGCACGTGTACCCAATCACCTTTATAAATGTCTTTGCTGGCATTTCCAATAATTTCGCCATATTTAATAATTGCATTTCCCATTTTTATATCTTCTATTGCGATCTTGTGGCAAAACTGAATTACTTCATTTGCTCTACCTAATCCCTTAGCTTCATTTAAATGAAACTCAAACTCAGCCCCTTTTTCAATTTCATTAATGGCTGTTACAACATTATCTTTTTCATTTGCCAAAACTGTGCGTTTCACTAAAACCTCCTAGTTCAAAATGATTACAATCGATTGTACTTTATATATATGCAAAATGAATGCCAAAAAAAAATGCCTATTTCTAGGCATTCTCATTCAACAACTGATTAATATTTAATCACATTACGATTAATAATTAATCGCTATGTGGTTATATTTTAAACACATCACTGTTTCTAATATTAATATTAACCAATTTTTCATCACTATTATTCTATTTCTGCTTTCATCATATGATGTTTCAACTTATTATTCAACGTCACCCTATTGATGTTTAACCTTTTAGCAGCAGCTGTCTTATTAAAACCTTCAAGCTCTAGAATTCTCTTTATAATATGATATTCTATCGTTTCTAAATCTTCGTCCAAAAGCGTTTCAAACCAGCTATTCTCAGGTTTTTTCTTCATCCTAGAAGCTTGTATGGTATTCATGATCAGTTCAAAATCGACAAAGTCCACTTTGCCATTTTCTGAAGCAACCATTAACTTTTCGATAACATTTTCAAACTCTCGAATATTACCCGGCCAATTATGTTCTTTAAAGACTTCTATAAATTTTTCAGGCAGTAGGTCAACATTTTTCTGATTTTTCCTATTATGCCGCATTACAAAATAATCACACAGATCGTTAATATCCTCAAGTCGTTCTCTAAGAGGTGGAATGTCGATTTTTAAAACATTTAACCGATAATACAAATCCTCTCTAAAAATACCTTTTTCAACAGCTTCATTTAGAGGTTGATTGGTTGCAGCAATAATCCTGACATTTATAGGAATAATCTTATCATCCCCAAGTCTCATAACTTCTTTTTCTTGAATCACTCTGAGTATTCGAGCTTGTATCTGTATATCCATTTCACTTATTTCATCAAGAAATATAGAGCCTTGATGGGCAAGTTCAAACAGACCCTTTTTTCCACCTTTTTTTGCACCTGTAAAGGCACCTTCTTCATAGCCAAAGAGTTCACTCTCAAGTATCGCACCAGGTAATGCGGCACAGTTTATTGCAACAAAGGGCATGTTGGACCTTGAGCTTGCATTGTGGATGGACTGTGCGAACCACTCTTTTCCAGTACCACTTTCACCATAAATGAGAACGGTTGAATCACTTTGAGAATATTTCTTGGCTAAGCGAATGACATTTTTCATCGTCTCATTTTTTGAATTAATTTCTTCAAATCTATGTTTAGCATGCATACCTTTAGAAATTACAGTTTTTCTGTAAAGGTTTTCGAGTTCTTCGATTTTAGTCACATCTTGAAAATTAGCCACTACGCCTAAAGTCTTACCATTGACTTGAATCGGAACTCTATTGGCTATAATCTTATGCTTATTTACAGATAAAATGTTATTAATCTCTTTTTCACCTGACCGCAATACATCCAATAACCTTGTATTTGGAATTACCTCTGTAACTTTTTTCCCAAGAACTTTTGATTTTGGCATTTCAAATATTCTTTCAGCCGCAGAATTGTATAAGATGACGTATTCTTCTTTATCAATGGCAATAATACCCTCTTGAGAAATTGATAAAATCCCTTCAAGTCTGAGGTTTTTAGCTTTTTCAATGGATGTTGCCTCATAGACGCTTACTGCATTTTGAATCGCGTCGTAAATGGCTTCTTCACCCGATTCTATTAAGTCATATGCCAATCCCACATTTTTTGCATGCCTTGAAGCCAAGGAATCCCCAATTACGACCTCCACATGTTGCTGTTTAGCATTTTCAAGTGCTTGATATATTTCCGATTCATTTTCTATTGGCACTTGAACGATATCCATGTCCAATATTTTAGCGATTTCTGAAACACCATTGATGATGTTCTGATAACCAATAACTGCAATTTTCAAATTCTGGCCTTTATATTTATAGATCGTTCTCAGGAGATCGTAGCCTGTCACCTGAATTTCAACAACTGGAATGTCCAAATGAGCCTTAATCAGCGTTGCAGTTCCACCACGACTAATTACAACCGCCTTACCATTTTTCTGAGCTTCAACAGCTTTTTGCAATCCTGCTTTCAGTTCACCTTCACATACTTCTATCTCAATCCCCATATTACCGATTACATTTTCAAACAGACTTACAAGGCCAGAATATGGCGCAATCATGATAAATTGACTATACATACATGCTCCTTTCGGTTATGAGTTACTAAAATCAATGCTCTATCTTATTTTACTAATTATAACTGTTTTTTATAACATATGATAGATTTGCCCAGCCAGATTTTCAAGTGCAGCCACATCTAAAATTGTAATCCCCTTGCCCACTCTTTTAATGATACCCTCTTCTTCTAACTGAATAAAGGCACGGTGAAGTTGCCTATAAGTCGTACCGATAAACTCTGAAATTTCCACAAGGGTCTCTGACAAAATCACATGCTCTGAACCATCTGATAAGTGCCACATGATATAACTTGCCAACCTATTTTTGACCGGATTCAATAAATTATAGGCATCATTTTCATTGGCGTATCGCATCTTTTTGCTAAGGCCACTTATGATGTATTTTAAGTAAGGAATATTGTTTTCTACATATCGTTTCATCATGGAGGCCTCAACCCTGAACAAATAGGATGTGACCACTGCTGATACCGTACAGGTTACTTTTAAGCTTTCGATCAGCTCAACATCGCCCAATGTATCAAACTTGGTATAAAACTGAATTAGGAGGTTTCGACCATTTTGCTGTTGTTGAAATACCTTTAGCTTTCCCTCTAAAAAGAAATAATAATACTCAAGATCTTCACCTGACTCAAGGACAATTTCATCCTTTTCATATTCACAAAGCTCAAGACTTTTTAAAATTTCTGGTTCTAGTATGTCGTGAACAGCCATTTTTTCTATAAATTCAGTTACGCGTTTGGGATGCTTAATTATTTTCATATTTCATCACCTCATAAAATATCAAAAGAAAATCATGACATATGTCATATTGTATCATGCTCAGTCAAACTATAATAGACTTATAAAGAACTATTGAAAGGTGGTTATCATGTCTTATTCTACTGCATATTTAACGGGATTACTCCTAGCACTCATGGTGTCTTTCAACGGGCTGCTCTCAAATAGCACCTCAGCCTATTTTAGCAGTTTTGTTTTCAACGCCATTGGGCTCATATGCTTTTCCCTTTTACTCTTAACCCCTTTAAATCGCAAACAAAGAGATCAAAAAAAGCAAAGGGTCATCTGGCTGCTCATCCCAGGATTTTTAGGGGCGATTACCATTTTACTCAGCAATGCCACAGTGGTCCAGCTTGGGGTCACACTAATGGTTGGCATCAGCTTACTCGGCCAAGTGATTACTTCTTTGTTCGTCGATGGCCTAGGCCTAATGGGCAAAGAAAAAGTAAAAATATCCTACAAACAATTAATTGGAATTGCAATCATGTTTGTTGGCGTTGCCCTATTGCTCTAATAAATTCGAGAAAGGAGGCTCTCTAAATGTTTATTTTTTATGGATTTGCACTTTTTTTAGGTGGCTTGGTTGTCGTTGCGCCTATCTTAAACGGTCAAAACGCACTTATGCTTGGAACATTGAAGGCATCCTTCTATAACTATCTATCTGCCACGGCTACGGCCTTTATTTGTCTTATACTGTTTTCAAACCTAGATGGTTTTAAGCTCATGACCACCATTCCAAAGCAATATTATATGGGTGGTCTCATCGGGTGTGCCAATATTTTACTCTTTAATTATTTTACGACTAAAATTAAAGCCTTTTATATCGTGATCTTGCCCTTTATGGGACAGATGACCATGGGCCTTTTTCTAGACTATCAGATCATGGGAACCTTTGAAGCTAAAAGAGTCCTCGGCCTTTTAATTATTTGCTTGGGATTATATCTTCAAAAAGAAAAAAGAGAAGCAAGTCTAGTCGCTTCTCAGAATGAAAACTCTATTTTGTGAAATTGGAATGGACGCGCTCAAGCATCTCAGGAATCGGCAAATTGTATGGGCATTTCGGTTCACAAATACCACATTTGATACAAGCGTCTGCATTGATTGCTTGTCCTGCATATCGCTCTTTGGCCCATGATTCAAGGCCGTATCTTGTCAGATAACCTTCAAGGATAAACTGAGTCGGTATGTCAATCCCTTGTACACAGGGTAAACAATAACCACATCTTCTGCAAAACTGACTGCCCATCTCTGCACTAAAGGCTTCAACTTCTTTTTTTTCTTGTTCATTAAGCGGCGTAAAGTGATTGCCAACATAGGCATTTTTCTTAACGAGTTCTACATTTTCCATTCCTGGAATCACAACTGAAATATTAGGATTTTCCAATATAAAACGAAGGCTCAAAGTGCCGTTTTCTATAGCACCACCCGCCATCGGCTTCATTATAATAACGCCCAAATCAAGCTCTTTTGCACGCTTGAAGAGCTTTTCCCCTTGGCGCTCTACAAGATTATATGGAAATTGAATGGTCTCAAAAGGCATTTCCTCTAGGATGTCCATTAGGACTTCTGCATTGTGTGCAGTGATGCCGATATGACCGATTTTGCCCGAATCCTTAGCTTCCAAAAGAGCCTTGTAAGCGCCATTTTCGCCCATAATCTTATCATATTGCGCTCTTGACTTGACCAAATGACATTGGTATAGGTCAATATAGTCCGTCTGAAGCTCTGAAAGGCTCATTTCAATATCCGCTTTCATGGTTTCATAATCTATTGCAGGTGACTTCGTTGCCAATATAAAAGCATCTCTCTTGCCTTTTAAAGCCTCACCTATATAACGTTCACTGACGGTATAGCCCCTGGCAGTATCAATAAAATTCATACCTTCTAAAATCATTTGATCAATGATGGCCTTTGCATCTTCTTGATTTGCACGCTGAATTGGTATCCCACCAAAGCCTATACTTGTCACTTCAAGGCCAGTTTTCCCAAGCTTCCTCTTTTGCACGATTTGCCTCCTATACTTTTGCAATACTACATTTCTAAATAATTATTTCTGTACACTAAATTTAATTTAATTATAGCATATTTTGTAATGTAAATTGATATTTATTATAGGCTACAAGGTAAAAAAACTGACAGTGGCAAATCGACCATTAAAGCCGTTTCGCGCCTGTCAGTTTTATAGGTCCTACTATCACGCTTGCTTAAAGATACATCACATTCTCTTCAACAGGCTGGAGTTTTGCCTTGCCGTTATCTGTGGCATACTTGTCCACATAGAGTATACGAGATTTGCCTATCGGCCAGTAGCGGTTTTCGTTTTCAGTTTCATGAGCATGTAAGTACTCTGGAATTGATTTTCCAATACTTTCAAGTAGATTGCTAACATCAATCTTTTGGTCCTTATTGCTGAAAACCATCATCATGTGTCTGATTTGTTCCACATTTGTCATTTCACAGTGCGGCTTAACTGCACTTCTAGCATGCTGAATCCATCTATCCTGACTTGTGACAGTTCCTTCACTCTCAACATGCGTTGGGGATGGCAATAAGACGTCTGCCTGGTCCTCAAGTTCTTTAGAATACTCACCCTGGACCACCAAAAATTCGATTTTTCGAGGGAGTGTCACATGATCTTCACCACCCATGATAATCATACCTCTAATTTCTTTATTAGAAATTTTATCATAGACTTCTTGAGTATTCATGTTGATCCCTAAATCCACAAGACCTTGTCCGTTTCCTTCAGACCTCAACTGGATAATCCCATTTCTAGGTCTGCCAATATGGCCTGATAAAATTGCGATTTGGGCGATTAAAATAATGGCTTCATCACTTAATAGTTCCCGATCACAAACCATCATGGCATTCTTCACTGTGGCAAGACGTTCTGCAATTGCAAGTGCATCCGCAGATACGGTTACCGATTCAAGACTTTCCTTGAGCGCGTCAAATCCAGTGGTGCATTTAGGCTCGCCTTTTTTGACGATGAGTGCCTTCGCGATGCCCTTAAGCAAGTTCAAACTGTTTTCGTTGTAGTATGCATTCTTAGCCCACTTATCCGCCTTGGTTTCGTTATCATTGATGACGAGCAGTTCAACACCCTTACTGGTTGCTTTCTTAATATGCACACCAAGAACAGGTTGCTTTTCCATAATACGCGTGCCAATGGTTACGATTAAGTCGGTATAGCCAAGTTCAGAGATAAGGTTTGTTGAAGCGTCATAACCAAGTACATCCTTCAAGCCTTTTTTATAGCCCTTTGTGGCATAGACATTTTTTGTTTTAAAGGTTTCATTTGAAAGCTTTTTCATTAAAAATACAGTTTCATTGAAGTATTTCCCTGAAATCATTGTTGCAAGCGCATTTTCACCATATCTCAAGTTCAAGCTTTGGGCACGTCGTGCAATATAAAGGAGTGCCTCATCCCATGTCACAGCTTCAAGTTCACCATTTTTTCGAATCATAGGTTCCGTTAACCTTGGTCGGTTTTGCTCATTTACAAGCTCAAATCTACCCTTTTCACATAATAAGCCATTGTTAATGGCATTCTTCTTCTTTGGAAGCGATCTTAAAAGTAATGACCCTCTCGATTCCAGCTTTACATAACACCCTAGGCCACATTGATTACAGATGCTGTGTGTCACCTCAGACTTAAGTGGCACTTGCTTGTGAGTCATAGTGCGTTCCTGAAGGGCACCGGTCGGGCAAATACTCACACATTGGCCACATGAAATACAATCCGTTTCAGGGAAGGTCTTGCAGAATGCAGGTTCGACCACTGTATTGAAGCCTCTGTTGACAAAACCAAGGACACCATGATCCATAACTTCATCACAAACTCTAACACACATGCCACAAAGAATACACTTATTGGTATCATGGAGGAAATATGGATGTGCGTAGTCAATCGGGTTTGCTTCACTCGGACACTCAAAGCGTTCCGGCTTCACATCATAGTGGTTTGCATAGTCGAACAAGTGACATTCAAAGGAATCCATACACCCACATTCAAGACACCTATTGGCTTCTTCAACGGCATGGTCAGGCTTAAAGCCCCTAACGACCTCTTCAAAATTGTGAATTCTAAGCTGTGGTTGCTCATGCTCCATAGGCATTCTCGGTATAGAAATCACATCAGGGAAATCCAATTTCGTAAGGGATTTCTTTTGAACGGTATAAAGTGGCTTATGGACGTGAAGTTCACCACGAAGAAACTTATTGATTTCCTTAGTGGCATTTTTACCATCTGCAATGGCTTGAATTGCAATATCCGGTCCGTCTGTTACCGCATCACCACCTGCAAATACACCCTCTAAATTCGTCATAAAGGATCCGGCCAGTAAGTCAATATAGCCCTTTTCATTCAACTTAATATCTTCAAAGCCCTCAGGCACAAGTTTCTGGCCTATGGACATAATAACGGAGTCCACGGCTAGAATTTCTTCTTCATCAGTAGGGACAACACCACGTCTGCCCGAGGCATCTGGTTCAGTTTGTTTCATCTTTTGAAGTCTAATATGGGTAACACGGCCATCTTCGTTTGCCATGAACTCCACAGGATTGGTAAGGAATTTAAAGACCACGCCTTCTTCTTCAGCTTCTTCAATTTCAATATCGACAGCAGGCATATCGGCTTTGGTTCTTCTGTAGATGGCATAGACCTCTTTTGCCCCCAATCGAATTGCCGTTCTTGCCGCATCCATTGCTGTGTTACCACCACCAATGACTGCGATTCTATTTCCTGTCCTAATTGGATCGTTGAGTGCAAATTTGTTTAAGAACTCAATCCCACCGATGATGCCATCATTTTCGATCCCTTTACAGTTCAAGTAGGCACTTTTCCAAGCACCGATTGAAAGGTAAACGGCGTCGAATTGACTTCTGATGTGGTCTAGCTTGATATCTCTACCTATCCTGGTATTGGGAATGAGCTTAACACCAAGCTTTTCGATTAATTTAACCTCTAAATCTAAGACGTCCTTAGGAAGTCGGTAAAGGGGTATCCCATATTTTAACATGCCTCCAAATTCAGGCATAGCTTCATATACGGCCACATCATGGCCTGCTCTTCTAAGGAAATAAGCTGCAGAAAGGCCTCCTGGACCACCACCAATAACCGCAACGCGTTTGCCCGTTGAAGGTTCCACCTCTGGATGATATGGCGAACTGCTTTTTAAGTCCATATCCGCGACAAATCTCTTGATCCAAGCAATTGAAATGGAGTCGTCCACGATTCCCCTTCTACATGCGGTTTGACAAGGATGGGGACAAACCCTCCCGATACTTGCCGGTAGCGGCAGATCTTCCTTGATGAGCTTAAGGGCTTCATGATACTCCTTATTGGCAGTAAGTCCCACATAACCTTGAATGTCTACGTTTGAAGGACAGCCTAAATAACAAGGTGCCTTACAGTCTCCCTTATGATCCGATAACATCAACTCAAGGGTTGTTTTTCTAGATTCAAGGATGCGCTTTGTATCCGTTCTGATGACCATGCCATCTTGAATTTCTGTTGAACACGATCTTACAAGCCTTGGATTATTCTCAACTTCCACCACACACATGCCACAAGAGCCGTAATGTTTTAGATGCTCATTGCTACAAAGTGTTGGGATGGTAATACCATTGCTCTTGGCAACGTCCAATATCGTATGTCCGTGATAGGTGTTGATTTCCATACCATTTATATTAACTCTAATCTGTGCCATGATTACGCCTCCATTTTATGACCTAGTAATAGCTTTAAATCGACAAGTTTCCATACACATGCCACACTTGATACATTTCGATTGATCAATGACATGTGCTTTCTTTACAGTGCCTGTAATAGCCGTCGTTGGACAAACCTTGGCACATAAAGTACAGCCCACACATGTTTCACTTAGGATCTCATATGTGACTAGGTCTTTGCATACATGCGCATCACAATGCCCATTGATATGTGCTTCAAATTCTTCTCTAAAGTATTTCAAAGTGGTCAATACGGGATTTGGCGCGGTTTGCCCCAATCCGCATAAGGCACCCTCTTTTATTTTCAGTGAAAGTTCCTCTAGTAAATCCAAGTCAGACATTTTGCCCTCACCTTTTGTGATGCGTTCAAGGATTTCAAGCATTCGTCTTGTACCAATTCTACAATAAGTACACTTGCCACAGGATTCATTGCAGGTGAAATTTAAAAAGAACTTAGCCATGGAAACCATACAAGTGGTCTCATCCATGACCACCATACCACCGGACCCAACAATTGCACCAGTCTGGGTAATCGCTTCATACTCCACAGGTGTGTCCAGTAATGACGCTGGTACACAGCCCCCAGAAGGACCTCCAAGCTGTACGGCTTTAAAGGCTTTATCCCCAACAATACCACCGCCGATGTCGTAGATGACTTCTCTAAGTGACATGCCCATCGGCACCTCCACAAGGCCACCATTTTTGATTTTTCCCGTTAAGGCAAATACCTTTGTGCCCTTGCTCTTTTCAGTACCAAGGGCGGCAAAAGCGTCGCCACCTTGACTTAAAATCCAAGGCACATTAGCAAGGGTCTCAACGTTGTTAATATTTGTAGGCAAGTCATTGTAGCCCTTTTGAGCGGGAAACGGAGGTTTAAGTCTAGGCATACCCCGTTCGCCTTCAAGCGAAGCAATGAGCGCGGTTTCTTCTCCACATACAAAAGCACCTGCACCTGCTTTGATGCTGATGTCAAAGTCACAGCCCTTAATACCAAAGATATTCTTCCCAAGTATGTTTCTCTCCTTCGCTTGTGCGATGGCCTTGGTCAATCTCACTATAGCAAGAGGATATTCAGCACGAACATAGACGATTCCCTTGGTTGAGCCAATTGCATAACCTGCGATCATCATGCCTTCTATCAAGCTGTGGGGATCACCCTCAAGGACACTTCGGTCCATAAAAGCACCCGGATCACCCTCGTCTGCATTACAGACAAGATACTTGGGTTTTCCTTGTGAGTTTAACGCTGCATTCCACTTAAACCATGTTGGGAACCCAGCCCCACCACGGCCTCTAAGGCCTGCTATTTTAATCTCTTCAATCACCTTTTCAGGTGTCATTTCCTTATAGCATTTTTGAATAGCCCCATAACCGCCCTGTTCAATGTAATCCTCAATTTTTTCAGGGTTGATTACACCACAATTTCTGAGAACGATACGGTGCTGCTGCTTTAACTGTGCCTGTGATGCATCTTCCTCGCCACTTTCAAATAGGGTGTTGGCTTTAGCCTGATTCAAAATCTCCTCTAGACCGTCCTTATCCACATTTGTAAATCGCTTCATTTGGTCATTATCATACACATCGACAATTGGCTCTAGATAACAAGTCCCGATACAGCCTGTAATTTCAACTGATGCTTGTATTTGGCCAAGCTTCACTGCACGATCAATCATTTCATATATTTTATTGGCACCTGCTGCGATACCACAAGAGCCTGAGCCTACTACGAATTTCATACAGCTTTTACCTCCTGTCTCATAGTCTCTAGTATGGATGCCACCTTATCTGGTGTTAACTTTCCAAAAGTTTGATCATTGATCATCATCACAGGTGCAAGACTACAACAGCCTAAACACGCCACATTGACATAGGTAAATTGTCCATCAGGTGTAATGTCACCCTCTGATATGCCAAGGTAGTCCTTAACAGCATCCTCAATACGACTTGCGCCATTTACATGACATGCTGTCCCCTGACATAGCATAATTAAGTTTTGTCCAATCGGTTTGAGTCTAAATTGTGAGTAAAAAGTCACAACGCCATAAATCTTCGCCTCTTTAATGCCAGTTACCTCCGAAATTCTCTTTAATATCTGTTCCGGTAGATAATTGTAAACCTCTTGCAGCTCTTGTAGCACACTTATCAAGTTTGAGCTATTAGGATCATACTGTGATAAAATCGCTTGAGCTTTTTCCATATCAACATCCCTTTTAATTTCTGCAGTCTCTATCTGTCCGCATTTACAACCGCCAACCATCTTTTCCTCCTTGTGTTTCTATTGTCTCTTATCCTTGTATATATTAAGATATTTTAACACTTTTTTGAGGGTTTTTCTCAAAAAAGAACCAAAAAGATGCTAATTAAATAATTATCAAACTTAAGAAGGGTGAACTGTCCGCCGTGCATTGATATTGGCTGTATTTATTACATAAAAAAAAGCCTGCACAATGTGCAGGCTCTAATTGTTATATAGAAATTAAATTATCTTATAATACTCTTGCCTTACCAGCATAAACAATACCTTTTGCAG